>CAYSNA010000409.1:0-5185 GCA_964432185.1 uncultured Cytophagia bacterium | reverse complement strand
TCGCACCACCGATCTTTTTCGGCCGGTGTTTGATCGGACCAATGGTCTGGACGGTTATGTCAGCATCGAAGTCAATCCGCTTTTAGCGTATGACACCCAAAAGACCATTGGCGAGGCGATTCGGCTTTTCAATCAGCTGAAGCGACCCAATATTATGATCAAAGTGCCGGCGACGAAAGAGGGGATTCCGGCAATTCGGGAGCTCATTCAACTCGGCATTAACGTGAACGTCACGTTGATTTTTGGGCTTGATCATTATACGGCAGCGGCGAATGCTTTTATCGACGGACTCGAGCAGTTCCATCAGCAAAAAGGCGATGTCAGCAAGGTCGCATCGGTCGCCTCGTTTTTTGTCAGTCGCGTTGATACGGCAGTTGACAAACTGCTCGAAGAACAAGGAAAATCCGAGCTGTGCGGTCGAATCGCCATCGCCAATTCAAAAGCCGCCTATGTGGAATCGTTCAAACTCTTTGACACGCCTCGCTGGCACAAACTGCACAAAGCGGGCGCGCGGCAACAACGACTCTTGTGGGCCAGTACCGGAACAAAAAATCCGGATTACGTCGATACGCTGTACATTGATGAATTGATCGGGCCGAATACGGTGAATACCGTACCGCCCGCGACGCTGGTCGCTTTTATCGATCATGGCACGGTGACTCAGACCATCGACCAAAATATTGGGCAGGCGCTGGCCGATCTGGATGCCCTGAAGAAATTGAAAATCAACTTGCAGGATGTTACGGATTCACTGCAAAAGGATGGGGTAAAACTGTTCGAAAATGCCTTTTTACAATTGATGCAGGCCATTGAGGACAAAGTCAAAACCCTGACATAAAAAATGCCGAGAAATCAGACAGTACCAGTTTAGGGGGGTCACCAGTACCGGGGGGAGATCCTCGGCATATTTGTAAAACCTTGAATTGACGAGACAAATATAATTGAATCGGTTTAGAAAGTAAATACAGGAAATCCCGTATTTTTTTGTAAGAAAAAGTGATGTCTATTATCCATTTGATTTTTTGCTGAATTATCCGCTTATTCAAGAGAATACACCAGGTTGAGGTATCTTTAAATTTAAATGGCAGAGGAGGGCTTGCAGCAGTGGAGATCATCTATAAAAACCTGTACCTCGTGTGGTTTGGTGTAGCGATAATTTTCTTCATTATCGAGATGATGAATATGACCTTTTACATCATCTGCCTTGGGCTTGGTGCGCTTGCCGCGGCGGTGGCGGCGCTGATCTTGCCGTATAGAGAATGGGTGTGGCTGCAGTTGGCCTTTTTTGCCGTCGGCACTTTTCTCTCCTTTGCGGTACTGCAACCGTTTGCCCGCCGCCTTAAAAGGGAAGGAACCCGATACCGCACAAATATTGAGGCGATTTTCGACGAAATCGGCATCGTCATCAAAGAGATCGGCCCGGATGGGAAGGAGGGCCGAATCAAAGTACGAGGCACCAGTTGGCGGGCTGTTTCAACAGCCAATGACATTATTCCAATTCAGGAACAGGTTAAAATTTTGAAAATTGACGGCACTAAACTTTATGTTCAGGTGTGTAAGGAAAAGGAGAATCCGGTATGACGCCAATAATTGTTTTTTTGATTATGCTGGTGGTCTTTGTCATTTTTATTGTTGTCAAAGGACTCATTATCGTCCAGCAGAGTGAAGAAGTCGTTGTTGAACGATTGGGGCAATTCCATACCGTGTTTAAATCCGGTTTGCACGTCCTGATCCCGGGTTTTGATAATCCTCGCAAAGTCGAGTGGCGCTTTTCTCAATATGATGAATCCGGAGCTCTCGTCATCGAACATAAGCAAACATATCGGATCGATCTGCGGGAAACGCTTTTCGATTTTCCCCGTCAAAATGTCATCACGCGCGACAATGTTCTGCTCGAGATTGACGCCCTGTTGTATTTTCAGGTCATTGACACGAAAAGTGTCGTTTATGAGATTAACAATTTGCCTGAGGCCATGGAGAAAATCGCCCAAACGTCGCTCCGCAGCCTTTTTGGCGAAATGCAGCTCGACGAGTGTCTGTCCTCGCGTGAAGATGTCAACTCTAAATTGCAGGACACTCTGGATGAGGCGACAGCGCGATGGGGCGTCAAGATCACCCGGGTTGAAGTGCAGAGTATTAATCCGCCTGAAGACGTACGCCAGGCCATGGAAAAAGAAATGCGCGCCGAGCGTGACCGGCGCGCCGAAATTACCATGGCGGAAGGTGACAAACAATCCGCTGTGCTCCGGGCAGAGGGCGAAAAACAAAGTATGGTGATCAGAGCGGAAGGCGAGGCGCAGGCGCGTTATCGCGTGGCCCAGGCCGAAGCGCAGGCGCTCAAGCTCATCTCCGGAGCGCTGGAGGACAATGGCGTCGATCCGGCGCAATACCTTGTGGCCATGCGTTATATTGAAGCGCTGCAAGAGATGGTCAGCGGCAAAGATAATAAAATTGTTTACCTGCCGTATGAAGCCAGCGCCGTGCTCGGTTCACTCGGCGGCATACAGGACTTGTTCAAAGATATCAGAAAACCACATTAATCCATGGGGAACACTATGGGGGAGTACGCTACACGCATCAAAGACTGGCCCGAAACCGAGCGGCCGCGTGAACGCTTGCTGCATTATGGGCCGGATGTGCTGTCTGATTCTGAATTGCTCGGGATCATCCTGCGAACCGGCGATATGAAAAATACCGCAATGGATTTGGCGCGTCATCTGTTAAACAAGTACGGCGGCTTGCGAGGCCTGGATACGCAACCGGCCTCTGTGTTGTGTGAAGAATATGGCATCGGATTGGCCAAGGCGGCACAAATCAAAGCATCGCTCGAACTGGCCAAACGCCTGGTGCAGCAGCAATGGAGCAACAAGGAAAAACTCAACACATCGGACGATGCGTATAATTATCTCAAATTGCGCCTGCGCGATCTGTCTCGGGAAGAATTTCGCGTGGTTTTTCTGACATCGCGCAATGAGGTGATCACGGACAAAACATTATTCGAGGGCAGCTTGCGCGAAAGCGTGGTGTCGCCGCGGGAGATCATCGTCACGGCGCTGCAACTCACTGCCGCGGCGGTTATCCTGTTGCACAACCACCCCAGCGGCGATCCGAATCCGTCGCGCGAAGACAAGATGGTGACCAATAAAATTATTCAAGCGTGCCGTTATGCGGATATCAATGTTCTGGACCATATCATCATCGGGCGTGATTCATATTTCAGCTTTGCTGATGAAGGAATTATGATGTGAAATATTACTGCTTTATTTTCCCGTTTTTCTTTTTTATCAACTCGTGTGTCCAACAACCCGACGTGTTTATCGGTCGAACCTATTTTAGCACCTACCACGTTTACGCCGATTTTAGCAATGCGCTGGCTGCTCCCGATAGGAACGATCGTGTTGAGTGGTCCGGCGTCTATACGTTTCACCCGTTCGCCCAAAAGAACTATCCGGCGCTCCTTACACTCTACGATAATCGGGTGCAGTTTTTGTTGCTGGCCGATTCGCTTGATGTTCAATACGGCGACTTTCTCCACCTGTCCGGTGTGCCGCAGGATACAATTTTACCACTGGGATTTTCCTATACAACTGTTGTTTCAATTTTAAACGTCAAAAATATCCGATTGGAAAAAGATACGCATGTTGTTTTGTCGTGCGCGCAGCAGGATTATCTCTTTTTTCAAAACGAATGGCGAGATAAAGTCAGGGCATCGGGCTCAAAATTAATCTGGCCGGATTATCCTCAATGGCAACTTTTTGTTGATAAAGAGCGTTCAAATGTCATTGCTTTTTTCGGTTTTGCAGATCTTATGTATGCCGTTGATGTGAATTTTGTCTATGACTTTAGCTCCTATAAATTGAAAGAAATATACGCGCACGAATGGTTCAAAGGTGAGTGAGGACAATATGCGACCGAGATGTATTTTTCTATTGATGTTCCTTTTTTTTGCCAGCCCGATTTTTGCCGAACAACAGGCGTCGCTGGTGCAGATTGATATATCGCGATTGACCGATACGGAGATCCGCGAGCTGGTTTCCTTAAATATTGATATTACGTCGATCGAGAGACAAAACGGGCGCATGGATGCGGTGGTGACGCCGGCGCAACAAAACCAACTGCGTCAGCGCGGTATCCTCTTTTCTCCGGTCATCCCGGACGTCGCCTCGTTCGCGCAGCGCCTGCGGGACGAAAATTATTTCAAACACTTTCACAATAACGACCAAATTCTTGCCGAATTGCAGCGGGTGGCGGCAGAATATTCGCACATCACGAGACTGGTGGACATTGGCGATAGTTATCTCAAAACCATTGGCAAAGGCGGCCATGACATTTGGGCGCTAAAAATTTCCGACGAGGCGGCTGTCGATGATACCACCGAGGCAGAAGTGCTCTATATGGCCAACATGCACGCGCGTGAAATTATTACGCCCGAGATCATTTTGTTTTTTATGAATTATCTTGTCGAAAATTATGGCCGCGATGCCTATGTCACCCATCTCGTCAACAACCGCGAGTTGTGGCTGATCCCGACGTTTAATCCCGATGGCCACGAGTACGTTTTTACCGGAGATATCTATTTCCGCAATTTTTCCGGCTCTGATGATCCGCTCTGGTGGCGAAAAAATATGCGCGACAATGATGAAAACGACGAATTTAATCCCGATTTTGACGGCGTGGATTTGAACCGCAATTTTGGTCACGCCTGGGGTTTGGATGACAGCGGTTCGAGCCCTTTCCCAAACAGTGTGACCTATCGCGGCCCGGCCGCATTTTCCGAACCCGAGTCACAGGTCATTCGAGACCTTGTTGAACGGCGCGATTTTATCATCAGCCTGTCTTATCACAGTTACAGTAATTTGTGGCTTTATCCCTGGGGCTATACGTTCGATCCGCTGCCTGAGCCGGATGCGACCATTTTTCGCGTGTTGGCGGATAGCTGCGTTTTTTACAACAATTATACGCCTCAACCGGCGGCGGATCTTTACACCGTCAACGGCGATACGGATGACTGGCTCTACGCCGAGCACGGCATTTGGGCGTTCACGCCTGAGGTCGGTGATCGCGTCATAGATCACTATTTTTACCCCGATACCAATCGCATTTTACCGCTGGTGCTGGAGAATCTCGGCCCAAATTTATATGTCGCTTACGCGGCGGGTGAGGAACCGATCGTCAAACATTCCGC
>CAYSNA010000408.1:0-5195 GCA_964432185.1 uncultured Cytophagia bacterium | reverse complement strand
TTTACAAAAGGAGTTTTTCTCAAATTGGACTTTTTCGACAGTCTCGACAGGGTTTTCTTTTTTCATTTATTTACGAATTCCGGAGTTTATTCGCTCACAAAAACCAACAATTTTTCGATCGGCTCCACAACTTGTAATTCCACTTGGCCGCGCTGTTGTTTTGCGGCAGCTAATATCTCGCTCATTGCTTTCGCCTCCTCGGTTTCCACTTTTTTGTTCGCTTTTGCCAATTCCATCAGTTCCAAACCGATCAACGAGATTTTCCGCAAATCGTCGGAGAGCGTTTCGATTTCGCGCAAAATCGGGGAGCCGTTTATGATTGGTACCAGCCGCGCGTGATTATCCGCCCATTTATCAAAATGAAGCGTGATGCGTTCGGTCATTTCCGCATCGGAGGCGCCGCCGGCAAGATACGCATCCACCAAATTTCTAAACTCCCTGGCAACTTTTTGATCCGGCCGCGCGGCATCCATGACACGGGTATAGGGAGAGTGCTGGGTGAAATCGCGCGCCTGGCCGCGCTGATAAATTTTCAACGGCTCCACCACATCAACCAAAACCCGCAGCGGCTCAATATCCTGATTATTGGTCAAGCGCCGCAGCATCATCGGGTAATTTTTGATGTGCTGCAATTCCAGTTCTTCCAGACGGAAACTAAAGGTGTCGAGTCGGCGATACATGTCCTCCACATCGTTCACCTCACGTGCCGACCACAACCGCTCGGCAATCGCGCCGGTGCGCGGCCAGATGCGCGAATCGATAATTTCGGGCGTGACAAATTCCGCCCACATGGTCGCTTCGCCACCAAGAATAAACTTTGCCTGCTCCGGCGTCAGGTTCATGTCCTCGGTCAACGGATCGTTCAAATAGTGAAAATCCGTCGGCTGAATAAGATCGATGTAATAACCATTCGACAAAATAACCTTATAACCATTTTTCGCCGCGTGAATGAGCGATTCCTTGCCGCGCCACGATTGAATGACGATATCCTTCGGCGAGTCGGGCTGCAGGATTTCATCCCAGCCGATCATCTTTTTATCGTATTTTTGCAGAATCTTTAAAATACGTTTATTGAAATAGCTCTGTAGTTCGTGATTGTCTTTGATGTTGTTCTCTTTTTTGAATTTCTGAATCTCGTCGTTCGCATCCCAATGCTTGCCGTTGTTTTCATCGCCGCCAATGTGCATGTAATCGTCCGGGAACAGCGCGCACATCTCTTTGAAAAAGGCGTCAAAAAACTCATAGGTCGCTTCTTTGGTGGGATCAAATGCCGGATCCATGATGCCCCAGCGGCGCTCGATGGTATAGGGCCCGGGCTGACTGGCGTATTCGGGATAGCCGACAAACCAGCTTGTGGAATGGCCGGGGATATCAAACTCGGGCATAACGCGAATGCCGCGATCTGCCGCGTACTCGATAATGTCTTTGATCTGTTCATGCGTGTAATAAAATCCGTCGGAACCGAGCTCGTGTAATTTGGGGAAGGTTTTACACTCGACGCGAAAACCCTGATCCTCGGATAGGTGCCAGTGCAGCACATTCATCTTCGCCGCGGCCAAACCGTCGAGGTTGCGTTTGATCACATCGACCGGCATCCAGTGGCGCGCCACATCGATGAGCAAACCGCGCCAGGGGAAACGCGGCGCATCATTTATTTGAACCGCCTGAAAAAAGTAGCCGTCGGCATCGACATCGAGTAATTGCAAAAAAGACTCCAAACCGCGAAGCGCGCCAATGTCGGTCTCGGCATCGAGCCGAATATTGTCCGGCGTGACCACCAACGTATAACTTTCATCGTCACCCACCGTGAGCTCACCAACACGTTTGGCCGTGATGACAAAATCGCCGGCTTTTTCCGACTGCGGCGTGATAAAATCCTGCTAAAAAAACAGGCCGGTGCGGTTGGACAAGCGTCGCAGCGTTCGCGTTGCGGCATTGTAAAGACGTTGATGATCCACTCCCTGCACAGCGATTTTGAAATCAGCAGCCAGACGGAACTGACCGTCTTTGACGTCAATCTGTTGTGGGATCGGCATGAGATTTTTCACAGCAGGTTCTCCAAAAATTAAGGTTGAAAAAAACAGTAAAATCAACATGACAGTTTTCATTGTGCCCTCACTTGAGATGAGTTATTTTATAAATGTGTTCAGATGAATTTGACAAAAATCGGCATAAATAAAGTCCTGAGGATAAATTCGCCGCCGTCAATCGAAAAGAATGTTTGCCGCTTTCGGCCGTACCATCAAACATTTTTTGTAAAATTCGGCCGTTCACGCCCAGCAAATAAAGTGAGATGTGCTTTGATGTCGCCAACCGGAAGGTGATAGTTGTAGCATCATTAAATGGATTCGGATAATTTGTCACCAGCGCAAATTCGTTCAACGGCGCATCGCCATTTTTCCCCACCGATGTTTGGTTCAAAATAGAATTCGACAAAGCCTCGAGCAAGGGCTGCGATCCGTTTATCACATCCTGTCCTAGCGACCAGATCATCAGACCTTTGAGTTTTTTGTTGATGGCGTATTCGGCTTTCAAACGCACCGAGGCCGTATCATCGTAAGAAATGAGTTTGGTCTTTTCGGGATTGATGATGTACGGCACCTTGGCCACATCATCCCAGTGAAGAGTCCAGCCCGCTTCATCCGTTGCCATAATTGCGGCACCGCGAAAAAACAGAAGAAAAAGAATTGGACGGATTAATGCTTTCATATCTGAATAACGTCGATTTTTCATTAAATATCAAATTGTTTTTCAGGGCAACGCTCGTTTAGCAGTTGTAGCTTTACACAAAATCAAAGGATGCGTCAGTTGTGTTTCAATTAAATTAAGTCTTCTGGACGCCGATCATCCGCGCCGACATTCCGCTGCCGGAGCGGCGGAACGATAATGATGGTGCTTTGGAATCACGTCAATTGCATCAGGGCATCATTTCATCAATCGTTCCGTAAGTGCGACGCACCTCATAGGTGCGTCGCACTTACGGAATACGGACAAGCATTATTTCACATGCATCATTTTGATTGTTTTTGACACGCTGCTGCGATTTGCTTGTGAATAACGAATGTTCATAAAATAAATGCCGCTGCCAACGCTCTGTGAGGTGAAATCCGTGCCGTCCCATTTGAGTGCATGATAGCCCTGCGGCAGTTGGCCGTTAAAAAGATGTTTGACGAGACGACCGTTCGAATCAATAATGGTGGCGGACACGCGCGCGACCTGCGGCGTAAAAAACTCGATCTCGGTTGTGCTGTTGAACGGATTGGGATAATTCTGCGCCAGATAAAAAGCGTTGTGTCTCGTGGGCGTGGCAAAATTCGGCAGATCAATTTTGGTGATGTCTCGGCCGTACATTTCAAACTCGTAAATGCGCGAGGCATTATCGCCGCCGGGATCGGTGATGAGCAGACGCACCTGATCGGTGAACACCGGCGTTTCAATCAGATGATAACTGACATCGCCTTCTTCGGTTTGCGGATTAGCAACCATGGTCACGACATCCAGCCAGCCGCCATTGGGATTTGGAATTTGAATGTGGAAATCACTGGTGTTTTGACTCGAATTATCTCCGGCGCCGGGATCATTCGGCGGAGCCTCGCCTGCGCCGGCATGACGCACAATAAAATAATTGAGCCAGGTTGAATCGGGCAGCGACACGACCAGCCAGTCCGAGCCGCCATTGTTGCAGCACCATTTTGTCGCCAACTGACCATCGACGGCAAACTCGGCGCGCTCGGTTGTCGGATTGCATTCGCAATCGGCCTCCGCCGCGATGGCTTCGAGGGCATAATTTCGCTCATTCGGATCCGGTTCGTAATTATTGACGACAAGTTCCAGCGGATCGGGCGACGGGATCGCACCAGCCACGTCACGGACGTTCACAGCGAAAAGTCCGGCCCGACTGGTTTTGAACCAGACCATAGCGCTGCCAAAACGCACCGGAACCGAAAGCGGATTCGACCAGTTTTGCCGATCCGAAGAAAAAGACGCATTGTCACCCTCAGTGAAAAATTCAATGGTCTCGTCCGTTTTCACGACCGTATAGCCGAGCGCATCCACAAGATCCAGACGTAAGGAAATTTCGGCGCCGGTTTGAAAGGCGTCACTATCCGGCCCGGACAACATCATCATTTTCGGTTTCCACGTGCTGATATCGCCCCAGCCGGTGAGAAAAGAAGATGTTCGCCAGTAGCCTTCGCCGCTGCCATCCTGCGGACGAATATTTTCAATCCAGTACGTCAGCTCGTGTTCGCCCGGAGTCAGGTACGGCGTCAGATCAAAAATGACCGGATAGACAATATCGCCCGGACACCAACCGCTGCGCGACAGGTCGGACGACCAGGTATCGCCCCAACGGCCGGAACGCGGATTGCGATCGCGGAAATTTCGGCAGTCATCCCGCCACGGTTTGTAGCGCACAAGATCAAAACCATCCACACCAATGCAGTTGTATTTGCTCTCAAATTCATCCGCGCCGGTACCGTCCGTGGCGTGACCGGAGGTGTAGTATGTCAACATAATGCGTTCACGGCCATCCGGGATATTCAGTCTGGCAACGGTTTTACCCGCATCCACGGCCTTTCGGTTGAGCGTGTGTTTGTAATAGACACCATGATCCCAGGATGCCATGTGCACAGAATCATCGGCTTTGTAGATCAGCTCAAAATTAACAACCCAACCGGGATTTACCCAGGTGTCGATGAAAACTTTGATGGTGCAGTCGTCCTGCAGCACCGGAGCGAGCGCGGAAATGTCAAGCGAAAGATCAGAATAGCCGCCAAAACCGGTGATAAATTTGAGCAGTTCGATGTTTTCATGCCCGGGAAGGTCGAGAAAAACCGTACCGGCACGATCCCATGGATCGCCTTTGGAATCGACGATGAGATGCGCTGTGATCGATGTTGGTGTGTCAAAAGTTGGCAGCGTCACGTGTCGCGAGACGACGCGCCCGTTGTCTTCTTCAACATAACGTTCAACGTCATTTTGCAAACCGCCGCCAAAGTGGACGAGCGTTTGATCAAAAATGGAAACGACGGTCGAATCCGCTGCGAAACTTGCATTCAAAAAAATAAAAAGGAGAGAGATGGTACATCGCATAAATCGCTGCATATTTGACTCCCGGAACAGAAGTGAATTCTCAGTTGGACATGCCGCGGTAAATGTCAAGATTTTTAATAGTCGTGTGATTCCCAATAATT
>CAYSNA010000407.1:1635-5197 GCA_964432185.1 uncultured Cytophagia bacterium | reverse complement strand
TGATTTTTGGTATTCAGGAAACCAATGCTTTCAAAAACGCCGAGTCCGTATGGGGGTATCGATCCGTTGAAAAGACGATTATGGATTTCACCAAAATGAGTTCATCAGCGGATATGGGCATTGGCTTAAAAGGTGATTTTAACGAAACGGTGCATCACTGGCTGACCGTGACGAACGGTACCGGCTACAGCTCTGCTGAAGTTGATCCGTTTAAAAAAATCGGCTACGCCCTGTGGGTGACGCCTGCAAAAGGTTTGACGATCGAAGGCTATGCTGATTATGAAAAGCAGGATCCGGATGATCCGAACACAAAAGGCGCGCCCAGCGGTACGTCGGATTTTAGCATCAGCTCCGGCTACTATACATTGAAGGCCATGGTGGCTTATGAAAAGCCGACCTTTGCGGTGGCGGCTGAAGTTTTTTCGAGAACGAATAAAGAATCGGGTATCACAAATCTGGTGACCAGCGGCTCTGACCTGATTCGTTATGACAAAGCCGATGTCAATAAAATGGGGTACTCCATTTTCGGTTCGATTTTTACGCCGGTTCCGAAATTGAAGGTTTTTGCGCGATACGACTATTTCGACAACAACACCAATGACGATGTGGTCACCAAATTTAGCGGCGGCAGCGCTACAACTGGTCTGAATGATGAAAAATCCATGCTGTTCCTCGGCCTGGATTATATTCCGAGTGCCAATGTGCACATTATGCCGAATGTGATTGTGACATCCTATAGCGATTCCGGCAAAGATTCCGATATCCTTGCTCGCGTCACCTTGTGGTTCAATTATAACTCCGGCACGTTGACTACGGAGTAGAAACTAATTCCGAGCTTAACTCTGACAGGGCTTTAAGCCCTGTCAGAGTTGAAGGCCGGACTATAAAAAATGAAAATAACCAAAATGAAAAAGGATGAAAGATGAAAAAATTAATTCTTTCTCTCGTTATCGTTGCAGTCGTCGCTTTGACGGTGCAGGTCCATGCTCAGGGCATGATCATGATTAAAGGTTCTGATACGGTGATTAATCTCGTTCAGGCTCTCAGTGAACAGTACATGGAAGTCGATCCGAATACAGCTATTGCCGTGACTGGCGGCGGCTCCGGTGTTGGTATTGCCGCACTCATTTCAAACACTGTTGATGTTGCCAACTCGTCTCGTCCGATGAAGGACAAAGAATATAGCGCCGCCAAAGAAAACGGCGTCATCGCTGTTGAACTTGTCATCGGCATTGACGGCTTGTCGGTTGTTATTAACGATGATTTGCCGATTGAATCATTAACAGTCGAGCAAATTGGCGCAATTTTCCGCGGTGACATCAGTAACTGGTCCGAAGTTGGTGGTCCCAATAGAGCCATCTCGCTGTACGGTCGTCAGCCCAGTTCTGGTACCTATGTGTTTTTTCAGGAAGATATACTCGGCAAAAAGAACTATTCGCCCAAGATGAAACAGATGAACGGCAACGCTCAGATCATCGAAGGCATCAAAGCTGACAACGCGGCTATTGGTTACGTTGGCGTTGGTTATGTGTTTGATGAAAACGGCAACGTACAAAATGGTTTAAAAGTTCTCAAAGTCGCAACCGAAAAAGGCGCCGAACCGGTTGATCCGTTGAATGCCGAAAATGTGAAATCCGGCAAATATCCGATCGCTCGTGCGCTGTATCAGTACATTAACGGCAAACCAAAAGATCATGTGAAAAAATTCATTCAATATGAATTGGGTCCGGAAGGCCAAAAGCTGGTCGAAGAGATGGGCTTTTATCCGGTGGCCGGCAAGTATCTTGAACAAAACAAAAAAGCTGGTTTCTAAAAAAATAATTCTTGGAAAAAGTCATCGCGAGCGAACAGAGTGAGCGTGGCGATCTCCTTCGAAAGATATGATTCACTCGTTGGAGATTGCTTCGTCACTGTGTTTCTCACAATGACTTGCCTTTTTACAGGTAGCATTTTTCTTTAGATAATTATGAATATAAAAAAAGTAAAAAGCGCCACACTGCTGCGGATGCGCGAAAGAGCTATCGAGACATTTTTCTTTGCCAATGGTTTGTTTGCCATCATTGTGCTCGTCGGCATTTTTTCGCTGCTGTTTACCGAGAGTATTCCGGCGCTCAAAGAAGTCAAGTTGATCGAGTTCTTGAAGTCCAACTGGGATCCGACATCGCCGGAAAAGGCCGAGTATGGTCTTTTGGCCATGATTGTCAGCACCATGGTGGCAACCATCGGCGCCATGATCATTGCGGTGCCCATTGGCATTGCCACGGCAGCGTATATCGCCGACGTGGCCAATGCCAGGGTGCGCGAGGTCATCAAGCCGGTTATTGAGATTCTGGCGGGGATCCCGTCTGTTGTTGTTGGTTTTCTCGGCATTGTCGTTGTTGGACCGATGTTAGCCAAAGTATTCGGAACATCTAACGGGCTCAATGCCATCAACGGTTCGATTCTCCTGGCGATCATGTCTTTGCCGACGATCATCAGTATTTCGGAAGATGCGATTATTTCCGTGCCGCAAGAGTTCAAGAGCGCGTCGCTGGCGTTAGGTGCCAACCGGTGGCAAACACTGGTCAAGGTAACGATCCCGGCTGCGTCGTCAGGGATCATCGCTTCCGTCATGCTCGGCATGGGGCGAGCCATTGGCGAAACGATGACCGTCCTCATGGCCACAGGTAACGCACCCGCCATGCCGACGGCGCTCACAGATCCGATTCGAACCATGACGTCGACGATCGCCATCGAACTGGGTGAAACAGTGCAGGGCAGCACGCATTATCATTCGCTCTTTGTCATTGGTGTTGTGCTGTTTATTTTATCGTTTATTGTCAATTTGATTTCCGACATTGTGCTGCACAAGTATCAAAAGGTTAATCGATGAAAATAACCTCTGCTAAAATATATGAAAAGATCGGCTTTATGGTACTGCGACTGGCGACCCTGGCCATCCTGTTTGTGGTCTTTTATATTTTATACGATATTTTTTCCAAGGGCAGCGAGGTGCTGAGCTGGGAATTTATCACCGCAAAACCGCGCAAAGGTATGACCGAAGGCGGCATCTGGCCGGCGATTGTTGGTACGTTTTGGGTGAGCATGGTAACCATCGCTTTTTCCGTACCGGTCGGTATTTTTACCGCCATCTATTTGAATGAATATGCCAAACAGGGGCGCTTTGTACGGCTCATTCGTCTGGCCATTCGAAATTTGTCCGGCGTCCCCTCCATTGTCTATGGTTTGTTCGGATTCGCGCTTTTTGTCCTGACGCTGAAAATGGGATTATCGGTGATCTCTTCAGGCTTGACTCTCGGACTTCTCACCTTACCCTGGACAATCACCTCAAGTGAAGAAGCGCTGAAAACCGTACCCATGTCATATCGCGAGGGATCGCTGGCGCTTGGCGCCACCAAATGGCAAACCATTCGAACGAATGTTTTGCCGTACGCGCTCCCCGGCATGTTGACCGGAACGATTCTGGGGTTGGCCCGCGCCGCCGGCGAAACGGCGCCGATCCTTTTTACCGGCGTGGCGTTTTTCTGGCCCATTGCCAAACCGTTCCCGGAGGTATTGAGCA
>CAYSNA010000407.1:0-1625 GCA_964432185.1 uncultured Cytophagia bacterium | reverse complement strand
GTCAATTTATGGCGCTGCCGTATCACTTGTTTATCATGTCAACGCAGCATCATGAAATTATCAAAGTGCGGCCGCTGGCCTATGGCACGGCGTTGGTGCTGGTTGCGCTTATTTTATTAATGAATATTTTGGCGATTGTTTTGCGCTCCTATTTCAGAAAAAAATACAAACGCTTATAACAACCCTAATTATAGTGGAGTTTTGACGACCAATGTCAGAAACCGTAATCACGACAACAAACTTTTCATTCTTTTACGGCGATTATAAAGCCCTCAAAGATATAAATCTTGAAATCGAGAAAAATAAAGTCACCGCGTTTATCGGCCCGTCCGGTTGCGGCAAGTCGACATTTTTGCGTTCACTCAATCGAATGAACGACATCATCCCCGGAACACGAGTGGAAGGTGAAGTCTTGCTCTACGGCGAAGATCTGTATCACCGCAAGATCGACGTTGTCGATTTGCGCCGCCGAATCGGTATGGTTTTTCAAAAATCAAATCCGTTCCCCAAATCGATTTTTGAAAACGTCGCTTATGGATTAAAAATCGGCGGACTGCGCAATAAAACCGAGCTTGAAGACCGAGTCGAAAACAGTCTGAAACAGGCTGCGTTATGGGATGAAGTGTCGGATCGGCTGAATACCTCGGCGATGGATTTATCCGGCGGACAGCAGCAGCGGCTTTGTATTGCGCGGACGCTGGCCGTCGAGCCGGAAATTATTTTGATGGACGAACCGGCCTCGGCGCTTGATCCGATTTCAACACAAAAAATTGAAGATTTGATCTTTGAACTGAAAGAACAATATACGATTATCATTGTGACACATAACATGCAGCAAGCCTCGCGCGTCAGTGATGTGACGGCGTTTTTCTATCTGGGCGAGCTGATTGAAGCGGACAACACAAAAAAGATATTTACCAATCCGAGCAATCCAAGAACCGAGGATTATATTACCGGACGTTTTGGTTAGAGAATTTCGGCAGCTTGAAGTTAATAAAATTGGACACGGATTGTCCGGATGAAACGGATGTTCACTGATAAAAAAATTACAATTTTTATCCGTGCACACTTTTATAATCCGATACGCCCGCGTTCCTTTCGTTTTAAGTGATGAGGATAAAATATGCTTTCAGCATTTGAAGAAGAACTGGAAAATTTAAAGAAAAATATTTCAAATATGGCGAATCTGGTCGATTCGCAAATAGAGTATGCCAACAAGGCGCTGAATGATCTCGATCCGGGACTGTGCAAAGTCGTAAAAAGTCGCGACAGCGAAATTGATGCATATGATAACCTGATTCAGGCGCAAAGTGAAAACCTGCTCGCGTTATTTCAGCCGGTTGCCCTGGATTTGCGCTATATTATCGCCACCATGATGATCAATAACCAGCTTGAACGCTGCGGCGACATCGCCGTTAATATTGTGCAGCGGGTGAAAAAAGTCCTGGACTATCCCGAACTTTTGCAAGAACTGCAAGTTTCGGCAATGGCTGAAGCCGCCAGCAATATGGTGCACGACGCCATCAAGGCCTACCATACCAAGGACGCCAAACTCGCTGCGACTATTCTGCTTCAGGATGATGTTGTCGATGAGTATAATAAAAAATTATTCAAAGAATTGACGC
>CAYSNA010000406.1:0-5215 GCA_964432185.1 uncultured Cytophagia bacterium | reverse complement strand
CTCATTTATGACGCGGTCGCCAATCTCCTTGATAATGCCATCAAATACGGCAAGCCGGATACGTATATCAAACTGGCAGCGCGACTCAAATCGACGAATTTGTTGATTTCCGTTGCCGACGTGGGCGAGGTCATTCCCCGAGAAAACAGAGCGCGCATTTTTGACAAATTTTTCCTCGGCAACCACAATGTTGATAAAATCCGCCAACTGGGTTTGGGATTAACCTACGTTAAAGTGGTCACTGAGACGCATGGGGGCAAGGTTTTCGTCGATCCGCGCTTTACCAAAGGCGCCAAAATTATAATATCCATTCCGTTGGATGTGAAAAGAGAGGAGAAGCAATGAAAAAGATTTTGATGGTCGATGACGATGTCATCATTCGCATTGCGTTTAAGAAAGTGCTGGCGTCCGGGAAAAATATTATTAAACAAGCTAAAACAGTGAATGAAGCGATCTCGTATCTGCGGGCTGAACATTTTGATCTCATTCTTTTGGACCTGAAACTGCCGCCGCGCGGCTGGGATGCCGGTTTTCAAATTTTAAAAAAGAAACGAAAAATCGTTTTAAATGAAGAGACACCGGTGATCATCATTTCCGGCCAACGGGATGAGGATTACATTCGTAGCCAAATTGACATGCAGGACAATGTCGCGCATATTTTCCAAAAACCGGTCGAGAATGAGGTGCTGCAACAAAAAATTGATGAGGTTCTTGGACGAAAGCAAGAGTTGTAACGGATGTATGCAAAAAAGCCGCCTCGTCAGATGCGGCTTTTTTTATATGGCGTAAAAATCACGTCGCATTTAAAGAAAAAGAATTGTATTTTTGCTCCACGTGCTTATAAATAAGGTTGGAAAAACGGAGAGGAGTAAGTCGTGAAACGGACTTTGGTGGCATCGACGATCATTGCGGCGCTGGGTGGACTACTTTTTGGATTTGACACAGCCGTCATTTCCGGCACCACTGAATGGCTGGAGCAGGTTTTTGATCTCACCACGTTCTGGCTCGGCTTTACCGTGGCGAGCGCGCTCATCGGCACGATCATCGGTTCCATTGTCGTGGGGAAACCGGCCGATCAACTGGGCCGCCGCAATGTTTTGATAATTCTCGCCGTTTTCTATTTTGTCTCCGCGATCGGAAGTGCGCTCGCCTGGAACTGGCTCTCTTTTTTGTTCTTCCGCTTTATCGGCGGATTGGCGGTTGGCGGCGCATCCGTGGTGTCACCCATGTACATTGCAGAGATTTCCCCGGCCAGGTATCGTGGTCGCCTCGTCGCTGTGACGCAATTTAATATTGTTTTCGGTATTCTCGTCGCCTTTTTTTCAAACTATCTCATCACGCTTTTTAATCTGGGAGCCATAGAATGGCGCTGGATGTTTGGCGTAGAGGCTTTGCCAGCCGCGGCTTTTTTCTTTTTACTTTTTCGCAATCCTTACAGTCCTCGTTGGCTCATCGCCCACAAGCGCATCGATGAAGCTCGAATCGTCCTGCAACAATGCGGTACTGACACAGATGATATTGAAACGGAAATAAGAGAGATTCAATCGTCACTCGATTTGGAACATCACACGTTGAAAGAACCATTTTACTCCAAAAAATACATAAAGCCGATAATGCTGGCGGTTGCTATTGCCATGTTCAATCAGCTTTCCGGTATAAATGCGCTGATGTATTATGCGCCGCACATCTTTAAAATGGCGGGCGCCGGCGCCCAATCAGCCATGCTGCAAACCGTGGCTGTTGGCGGTACGAACCTGATTTTTACCATGGCCGCGTTGGCGATCATCGATCACTTTGGCCGCAAACGTCTCATGCTGGTCGGTTCAATCGGCTACATTATCAGCCTGGGCGCCACGGCATGGGCGTTCTACACGTTCGGCAGGGACTTTACCGCCACGGGCAGCCTGGTGGTTTTAATCAGCCTTTTAGTTTTTATCGCCTCGCACGCTTTCGGCCAAGGCGCCGTCATTTGGGTTTTTATCTCGGAAATATTTCCCAATCGCGTTCGCGCTCGCGGCCAGGCGCTCGGCAGCTTTACTCATTGGGTCATGGCCGCCGCCATTTCCTGGACCTTTCCGATCATAGCTGATATATCCGGCGCGCATATTTTCGCTTTTTACGGTATCTGTATGATTGGCCAATTGCTCTGGGTGATTCTTGTCATGCCGGAAACCAAAGGCATCTCGCTTGAACAGATCCAGAAAAAGTTGGGGATAGAATAGATTTTTTTGAAAAGATCGTCCACAATTTCAGCACCTGGACGATCTTTTTATTTTGACTTTAGAGATATTCGATATTTTTACTGCTTTTTGTTTTTAGGAATGTCTGGCTTGATGTTTCGTTTGCGGGAAAAAAGTTACGCCCACCTTTTGCAATTCATCATGTACGCCTATCTAAGAATCCAACCGTTTTTTGCCGAAAATGCCAAAATATCAGCCAGCAATTTTCCCTGTTTCGTTCATCATGTGATGAGATTAGCACTCGATAGCTGAATTTTTAGCATAATCAGATTGATTTTATAAAGTACATCTTAGAGTGAAACAAAAACGCCTAATTGTTGTAAAAGGTGCCAATTGACGTTATAAAAAGAGGGACTATGAAACAAGCAACTTTGTATTTTGGGCTGATGGGCCTGATCACTTTTCTGGCCTGCACACCAACGCCAAAAATTGGCAGTGAACTTTTACTAGCAAATCTTGTTGACGGCATTTATGATGGGCATTTTAAAGGCGGCCCCAATACTGCCGATGTGCAAGTGACAATCGCTGGACAAAAAATAACTACCATTCAAATTGTCAAGCATGATGCGTGGAAAGGTCATAAAGCTGATTCCATTATTCCACAGCGAATCATTGAGGCTCAATCAACAAATGTTGATGCGGTCACCGGAGCGACAAACAGCAGCCATGTGATCATGAATGCTGTACAGGATGCTGTGAACAAAGCTTATGAAAAAGGAGCTGAATTATGAAAACGGCCATTGTCTATTGCACAACGCATGGTTGTACCGAAAAGTGTGCTGCGGAATTAAGCCAACAATTGAATGGCACCGCTGATCTGTACAACATAAAAAAGAAAGCGCCTAAAAATCTTGCCGAGTATGAAACGATCATTATTGGCGGTTCAATTCATGCCGGGCAGGTGCAACGCCGGGTGAAAAGTTTTTGCGAAAAGAACGAATCTGTTTTATTGCAGAAACGATTGGGACTGTTTTTATGCTGTATGGAAGAGGGCGACAACGCTCACAAACAGTTTGACAACGCGTTCCCCGAAATGCTGCGACAGCACGCCACAGCGCATGGCTTATTTGGCGGCGAATTTGATTTTGATCGAATGGGCTTTGTCGCCAAAGCTATCGTAAAAAAAGTGGCAAATGTGGAAGAAAGTATTGATCATATTTCGCATGACTCCATTGCGGATTTTGCCGCTCATACGAATTGAAATGGAACGTTAACTCGACCTCGCTGTTTTATGACAGCGAGGTTCATTTGTTGTACACGACTTTTTTCCTCTCAATCTTGCCCTGATAATTCATCTGAACAATATATACTCCCGAACCGATGCGATCGTGCGGCTGCCATGTGTTTGTTTCAATTTTTGTGACGAGTCGTCCTCGAACATCATAAATTGAAATTAATGATTCGCGTGGTGCTTCTATATAAAGTTGGCCATTAAAAGGATTGGGGTAGGTTTTCAAAAGCAACGGCGTTGATGGCGGTGATTGCCAAACGACTCGATCCGATGTTTTCGGTTCGATACGCCACCAACGAATGATACCTCTTGATCCAAGTCCAATATTGCCACTTTTATAAATATCATCACCTACCCATTCGCCACGTGGAGACAAGAATGATATTTTTAACAAGGTGTCGCCATGATTCATTGAAAGCTCGACTGAACGGCCCACATCCATGAATTGCTTGTACACCGGCAATCCGTATTCGTCGAGAACGATGATATAATAAAAAAAGGCGTTGTCCTGCACTTCTTCAAAGGGTACAAAGCCTGACAACACTTTATGCAGCTCGACATATCGTTGTTTGTCCGGGAATGCTCCGCCGTCGATAAAATTCAATTTCGCGATGTCAGGCTCCTGCGAACAGCCAATCGTTATCGATTCCACCCCGACCCAGGCGCCGGAGCCATCGCCATATCCGCCGGCTCGGGATTCATACGGCCAGCCACTAAAGCCGCTTGTCATGTTAAATATTCTGCTAAAGCCTTTTGATTCAAGAAAGGCCGACGCCGAAGCGCTTCGTCCGCCGGATCGACAGTTGACGACGATATCAATGTCTTTTGGAAGGTTGTCATAATTCGCGCTCAACACCCCACTGGTCCAGGGCATATTGGCCGGCACCACAATTGGCATTCCAGCCGGTTCGGCCATGTGTCCTTGCTGATATTCCGACACTTCGCGGACATCGAGGAGCTGCAACGAATCGCCCGCAGCCAGCCGCGCATAAACCTGAGCGGGGGAGAGGTTTTCATAAGAAAAAAGCGAAAAAGCGAACATGAAAATGAATAGTATTGTCTGTTTCATTGTTTTAATCCTCCGGTTTTTAAAAGGTAGAAAAAATCCTTAAATATCCAAGAAATCAATGCTTTTGATTCAATCGAGTTTTGCTTATCTTTGGGCACGCACAACATAAAATTAAAAAGGATTTCGAGTGACATCAGCCCTGGTCCTGACGATTGCGGTGCTCTTTTATCTTGTGTACCGCTTTTATGGTCGATGGATTGAGCGCCAGTGGCGTATCGATCCCAACAGAAAAACGCCGGCACACACCGAGCGCGATGATATTGATTTTGTGCCAACCAAACCTCCGGTTTTGTTTGGACATCATTTTGCCTCCATTGCCGGCGCGGCGCCGATCATTGGCCCGATCGCCGCTTCTGTTTTTGGTTGGATTCCCGTTCTGATATGGATCGTTTTCGCCGGCATGTTTTTCGGCTCGGTGCATGACTTTGGCGCCCTGTTTACCTCCATTCGACACAAGGGCAGAAATCTGAGCGAGGTCATTGGCGATAATACAAATCAGCGTAACCGCTCACTTTTTGCCTGGTTTGTCTGGTTAACTTCAATTCTTGTCATTGCGGCTTTCACCAGTATTGTGGCCGATTCATTTGTCACCATGCCGGCGGCAGCTACGGCCTCCATCTTATTTTTGCTGCTTGCCATCGTCTTTGGCCTGGTTATGCGTCGTTTGCAACTTTC
>CAYSNA010000405.1:0-5233 GCA_964432185.1 uncultured Cytophagia bacterium | reverse complement strand
AGATGCACCCAGCGATCTTCAAATTTTCCGGAATCGTTGAACGTCAGCGTCACGTCCTGCGGTTTAGCCAGATCCACCTGCGGCAACAATCCTGATTTTACCAACACCTGAAAACCGTTACAAATTCCGATGACCAGTTTGCCCTGGGCGTGAAAGTCGCTCAAAGTGTCCGCCAGTTGATATTTCATCTGATTTGCCAGAATTTTTCCGGCGGAGACGTCATCGCCATAGGTGAATCCTCCGGGAATGGCGAGAATTTGATAATCCGTCAAATGGACGTCTTTTTCGAGCAATCTGTTTATATGAACGAGATCGGCCTGCGCGCCGACAAACTCGAAGGCATATTTTGTTTCGAGATCACAGTTCGAGCCGGCGGCTCGAAGTACAAGTACTTTAACCATTCGTTACCACCTCAGGGTTTTCTGCCAGGATTCTTTCAGGTTGGCACATGTTTCAAAAATCAATTTATTGCCGGCAACGCCGGTGATGTTCAGACTCGCCTCTTCACGCACCGTGCCGATTTTTCCAAATGGCCGGCCGGTCAGAGCCGACTCGAAGGCAAAGGCGTGGCGCGGCTCAACTTCAACAATAAAACGGCTGTTCGATTCGGAGAACAGAATCAGATCATCGCGCATAGTATCATCGATTTTGGGCACATTGTCCAGGGAAATCTCGACGCCCAGTCCGCCGGCAAACGCCATTTCAGCAATAGCCACTGCAATGCCGCCCTCGGAGCAATCGTGGCAGGAGCGGACAAATCCTTGTGCAGTGGCGTTGGCCAGCGCGATAAAAAGGTCTTTGGCCTTTTGAGGATTGACCTGCGGAACATTCGGGCTGGTCCATCCATTCACCGCGAAATAATGCGAACCGCCCATTTCGTTTTTCGTTTGGCCAACAATGTAAATCAAGTTTCCGGCTTTTTTCAAATCCATGCTGATGGCCTTGCGCGCATCGGCCATGACGGAAATCGCAGAAATCAACAGCGTTGGCGGTATGGCAATGCTGTCGCCGTCTTCGGTTTGATACTCATTATTCAAACTGTCCTTGCCGGAAATAAACGGCGTTTCAAAAACTTTGGCCATATCGTAACACGCCTGCGCCGCGCGCATCAAGCCGCCAAACCGATCCGGTTTATCAAGATTGCCCCAGCAGAAATTATCGAGCAGCGCCGTTTCGTTCAAATCACCGCCAACGGCGATGATATTACGCAGCGCTTCATCAATGGCCGAGGCCGCCATCCAGTAAGGATCGATCAAGCCGTATTTGGGATTGAGGCCGTTCGACAAAATGACGGCTTTGTACGAATCGAGTCGCGGCCGCGTAATCGAGGCATCGCCGGGGCCGTCGTTTTCAACACCAATCAGCGGCTTCATAACGCTGCCGGCCTGCACTTCATGATCGTACTGGCGAATGACCCATTCTTTGGAGCAGACATTGGGTGACGCCAATATTTTATGCAGCGAGTCCGTTAAATTTTCTGGTTGATTAAAATGTGATTCAATGATGTTCGGCGCTTGCCACACGGCCTTGCGCGTGAGTCGCGGCAAACCGTTGTGCAGAAATTCCATGTCAAGTTCGCCAACAACCTGACCATTATATTTCAAACGGATTTTTTTATCGTTCGTGGTGATGCCGATGACCGTCGCCTCGACATCTTCATCCGCAAACACTTTGAGCGCCTCGTCCAGTTTGTCCGGCGGCACAAAAATGACCATGCGTTCCTGCGCTTCGGAAATCCAGATTTCCATGTAGGTGAGGCCGTGATATTTCAGCGGCACTTTATCGAGATTAACAACAGCGCCGGTTTCTTCGGCCAGTTCGCCAATGGCGGAGGAGAGACCGCCCGCGCCGCAATCGGTGATAGCGCGATACAAGCCTTTATCACGCGCCTGCATGAGCGTATCAACAAGTTTCTTTTCCACAATGGGATTGCCGATCTGCACTGCGCCGCTCCAGGTTTCTTCACTTTCAGTGTGAAGCTCGCCGGATGACGCCGTGGCGCCATGGATGCCGTCGAGACCGGTTCTGCCGCCCAACACAACGATATAATCGCCGGGCACAGATTCTTTTTCCACCATCGTATTCGGCATAATACCAACATTGCCGGCAAACACCAGCGGATTGCCGAGATAGCGCTCATCAAAAAAGATGGAGCCGTTGGAAGTGGGGATGCCCATGCGGTTGCCGTAATCGCGCACGCCGGCCACCACGCCCTGCATGACGCGTTTGGGATGCAGCACGCCCTTGGGCAAATCCTCGTGCTTCATGTCCGTGGGGCCAAAACAAAATACATCGGTATTGATGATCGGTTTGGCGCCCAGCCCCGTACCCAGCGGATCGCGAATGACGCCACCGATGCCGGTATTGGCGCCGCCGTACGGCTCCATGGCTGACGGATGATTGTGCGTCTCCACCTTAAAACACACAGCGTATTCATCGTCAAAAGAAATGACGCCGGCATTGTCCTTAAAAACCGACAGGCACCACTCTTTGTTCAACTCTTTGGTGACACGAAAAACCGTCTGCTTGAGCGGATTGTCAATGATCTCGCCATTATACTCAACGATGCCGGTGAGCGTTTTGTGCGAACAGTGCTCGGACCAGGTTTGCGCCAGCATCTCCAGCTCAACGTCGGTGGGCTCGCGGCCAATGGATTTAAAGTGATTTTGAATGGTCTGCATTTCGGCAAGATTCAAATACAAATCGCGTTTTTTGCTGATGCTCTGCAGTTCGTCGTTGGTGGCATTGAGAATCGGCACATGGATCAATTCAAAAAAATCCTCCCGGGCACCCATAAAAATATGTTCGTCGGGCAACACGACGTGCTCGTTCACTTTGTTCATCAACAGTTTTTGGGTGATGTAGGCTTTTTCGTCATCGGTCAAATCACCGACGATCTCGTATCGACGCGCGGTTTTGGCGGCGGTGACATTTTGAATGCCGAGGTCGCGAATACCTTTGAGCGTCGTCTCGGCCACTATATCGGTGACGCCCCGGTTAAAAGTCACTTCAACGGACCACGCCCCGTTTGTGGAGTGTTTGATCTGCTTTTCAATCGCATACTCCTGCGTCACCAGATCGGCGAGCAGTTTTTCGGCAATTGTGATCTGATCTTCCGCACTGATATCCCCTTCGATATAGGTCACATGCGAAAAATATGCTTTTTCAATTTTATCGAGTCCAAGATCCCGCGCACCGGCTTGAACACCTTCGGCCTCGGCATCATAAAACTCGGATTTATTGGCACATTCAATTCGAGTAATCACGAAACGTCCTTTTGCTTGATTTTGAGTTGAAAAAAGTTAGCGAAAAATGCGGGGAAAAGCAATGAGAATTGGCGCGTCGCGGTGCTCGATTTGGTCTCTAAGCCACCGATTCAAGCGTTTCCGAAGACTCGAACTGTTTGTGCAGAGTGTTAAGATAATAATGGCAGGATGTCAAAACCCCTTCGATAAAACCGGCATCAAAAGAAAAACTATCGCCCAGAATCGCCATGGTATCGTTATTTAATCGAGAAAGGTGCTGCATGACATCGTGCGGCGCGTAGCCGTTCGCCAAATATTGAAATGCATAGACGTGACTCTGTCCATCCCACAACTTGTATCGCACATCAATAATTCTCTTTTTATCGATAGTCAACAGGCGGGCCAATTCATGAACAATCTGCTCATCCGTGTGAAATTGTCGCCAATGCTGCATAAAATGTCTGCCGAAATAGATCATAATCACGCCTTCGTCATCCGACAGGGTGTAATAATAAACCTCGCGCGCTTTCAGGGCATCGGCATTTTCGTTCTGCATGGCAAAAAACGAGTCAGCATTCCACCAGGGATTTTTAATGCGCACAAACACCCGTCCCAGTTCGAATCCGTGCAACGATGCCAAAAGTTCTCTTACCTCGGCCGGATAATCGGCATTGAGCTGCAAAAGCTGTCGCGGCGGTAAAGCCATGACCACCCGGCACGCCCGATGGACCTCGCCGTTTTTGAATTCGAGTGTGTAGGGAAAATCCGTTGCAGCGGCATCATACAAAAGTCGAACCAGTTGTTTGTTCAACTGAATGTGCTGCTGCGGCAGCCGCCGCACCAGTTCATCGATGATGGACTCGTTGCCGTTTTTGCAGGTTTTGATCTGATCATTCGCCATCATCACTTTGGTCCAGCGGCTCATCCAGTGCAACACATTAAATTCGATGCCAAGAAAGGCGCGCACGCTGCTTGCCGCTTTTTCAAGCTCGACCTTCCACGCAGGATTTATATCGCCGAGCCACTCCAGTAGATAAACTTCCTGGGGGCGGGTTAGGGCGTGTTGAAAGGGCAGCCATGCGGCATCGCCAAGCTGCGCAAAATAACGTGTATAATTCTCGTCTCGATAAAGATAATCCCATATATTTTCATGCACTATGATGTGATGGAAATCAAAAAAGTGCCGCCAGATATCGGCGCAAATTTTTTCGATGAGATCGAGCTCCCAGCCGCGGTCACCGCAAAAGGGCGGAAAATCGATGAGGTCAATTCCAAGTTCGTCGATCAGCTCTTCGAGGTAGGGCTGACAGCCCCATTCAAAACGCATGGCGCCCCATTCGCAGAACAGTTTTTTGCCAAACTGATCCGTATAGACATTCGAATGAATTTTTCCACCAAGCCGTTCGTCTGCGTTGTAAATCGTCCCGTCGTGGATCCCCAGTTGGTCAAGTTTAAAAGCCGTATATAATCCGCCAATACCGCCGCCAATAATCGCAATATTTGTCTGCATGGTTCTTTTTCAATTTAATCAAATTCTCAACATTGAAATGCAAAATCGAGGCTGCCCTAATCACAAACATGTGGATAGTATAAACAAATTGAACGGAAAAATATTCTCAAAATCGGCGCATTTGAATAACAATTTAATTGAGCGGCGGGCAAAATTAGACAGCGTGCAGTGATTATCGCATCAGCACGAATCGTTTCGTCTCAACATACTCGTCGGCATTCACACGATAAAAATAAAGGCCTGATGCCAGGTGGTTCAGATCGATTTGAAGCGCGTGTTCGCCTGAACGTTGTTCCTGCACCGGCTGTCCCCAGACTTTTGTGCCATTCGTATCAAATATGGCAAGCGACACATTGGCGCTTTTATGCAGCGTATATCGAATTGTCGTCGAACTATTGAACGGATTCGGATAGTTTTGCTGCAGTTGAAAAGAAGATTGTGATACTGGAACCCGATCGTCCTGCGCGTGCGTCACCGT
>CAYSNA010000404.1:0-5254 GCA_964432185.1 uncultured Cytophagia bacterium | reverse complement strand
TATGCAGGCCAAATCGGTAAGTGAAAAATTGCTGTAAAAGAAAAAAGCCTGCGTCTTGTGTGACGCAGGCTGATTCATGAATATAAAAATTATCTCGTCAACAACAAACTGCACGGCAAATGCTGCAACGCCAGTTCCAGGTCCTGGCCGAACATGCGGTTCCACAGCGAGAATCGATCGGTCGGGCCGTGAATGACAAACAAGTCGGCCTCTATTTCGCGCGTAAAGTTTAATGTTGTGCTGCGCGCCTGATCATACAGGCAGCGCGCTTCATGTGGAATCAATTCAATCCCAGCCCCTGAAATAAAAGTCTCCAGTTTTTCATCTTCGTTTTTATAAAATTGCCGAACTCGTTCGGACCGATTTTCCACTTTGCGTTTTTCTTCCAGCTCCTCGGCCGTAAAGGTATGCGTGTAATACAGATGCCGTGAGCCCGAATATGCGGCAACGGCCGCGGCAACGCGCAGCGCTTTTTCAGAACCTTCACGATACTCGACCGCACAGTGTATCTTTTCAATGGCACGCGGCTTTATTTGCGGTTCGGTAAAAAGCAGCACCGAGCATGGCGCTTGCCGGGCAATGGTGCGCGCCACGGAACCAAGATAATATTTAAACAGTCCCTCTTTGGCCAACGCCCCGGCAACGATCAGATCAGCGTTGTATTGCTTCGCCGCCTCCAGCAACACATCCGCGGGATTGCCATGCTGAATCAGACAAATCGGCGGATGATCGCTAAAGCTGGATCGATCAATCGCTTCCTCCAGCCGGATACGCGTCGCCGGAGATTCATCGCCCGCATGCACAATGATGGGCCAGGCGCCCAACATGCGTAAAATACGATGGGCTTCATTCAAAACAGCCGTCAGCCGCGGTGAAAAGGCCGCCGCGACAACAGCTTTTTTAAAAATCGGTTCGTCTTCATTGTATTTATCGTGCTCGATGATCAACGGACTACCTTCTCCGAGACAACGGTTCGCCTTACAGCAATAAAAATAGTTTAACTTTTTATCACCCCAAAAGGGAGGATGAATGCGTCAAGTTCGTAAAGGGTTGCGTGAAATTTGAAGATTTGCCTATCCAGCAGTAAAAAGAATTTAACAGAAATTTTTTAAAGGTCAACTATTTATTCTTGTTTCTCAAAAGAGAACTCTCTATCTTTGTAGCATGAATCGATTCTTTACAATGCTGTCGATTATTCTTTTGGCATCCGGCGCCGGGCGGGCCAACGGCCTGGAATTTCGCATCACCATTTCCGGCAAGCTGATGCTCGGCCTGGCCTATCGTCTTCAGATCGATGACAACACCGCCGTTCGCCTGGGCTCCTATCTCGGTATTTCCGGATCGCCGGTCGGGATGCACCTCGGTTTGGTCCAGGACACCTCGCCAATCAACGACTGGACGCCGTTTTTTGAAATCGGTGCGGATATGCTGATTTTTAAAGCAGATGAAAAAATCGCCCGGAAAATTTACCCCAGCGGCACTGTTGGTTTTTGTTATTGCCCGCAACAGGGACTGAGGCACAGCGCCGAATTATGGCTCGGTTATCTCTCACATGACGTTCGACCGATTGGGCTCAATTATGTCCACTTTAACTCTGTGGATTAAACCTGCCGCCTTTTTCCCCTCAACACCAGCAACAGACATTCTGCCGCACAAAAAATCGCTGTTAACAGCAACGTGTAAAAAAAGCCGTACAGCGGTATAAAAAAGCTGCTGATGAGAAACGCCCCCACGGCGCCGCCGATAACGTCTGCCGCGTAAATGCTCCCCAGCTCGGATTCTCCTGAAACCTGCGAATAGAAACGACACAGCAACGGAAACGCCGCTCCCACGAGCGCACCTGCCAAAATAAAAAGTGACAGAAAAAGCAGTGCTGAATCAAAGTGGCTGACGAGTTGAATGATCGGTAAAAAAAATAAAAGTGTAGTTATGGTGAACAAAAGCAATCCCGTCAAGGCAAATCTTGTGTTGGCGCTCGACATCTTTTTGACGACCAGCAAACTCGCTGCCGCTGTACCGGCCATATACGCTGCCATGGCCAATCCAACCCAGGTGTATATGTAGCCAAACAGCGTTTGAAACGCCAGGAGCAAGACAACGCTGAACGTCATGCCGGCAAAACCGATGACCGCTGCCGCCATTCGAATGAGAAGCGGATTGATGATGGTGGAAGGGAACATGAACAGAATTAAAAGACCAACAACCAATCCGGCAAGTAGAAGGATCAAGAGTGATTTGGAAGAAAGCGAAAAAAGTGTCCCGGATATGGTGTTGTGTCCCCTGACAATTTTGTGCCAGATCAAAAAATCATAAAGATAGGACACGGGTGTAAAATCGCTGTTCAGCCGCTTTTCAGAGGATGAGTGTAAAAGGGCGGCAAAATCATCGATGCGGCTCGGTTGGTAGATATAACTCAACATGCTCACATCGAAATAATCAAAATCGGGATGAAGGCGGTTGTATCGTTGTTCGAGCTCTGGAACGGAACGGCTCAAGCTGGAAGTTGAATTTGATGCGAAATAAATCGCATCGTCGCCCGGAAGCATAAGAAGGTCGGAGAACTCGTTGGACAGTGTCGTCGTTAAAATCGTGTTGAGGGATAATAACTCGTCCCCAAGAAAATTCTCCCCGGCGGGGAAATGACACAGCGCCAACAGACCATCAGTGGCAAGCGAGTTTTTCGCCAGTCGAAAAAACGAGCTGGTGTAATATCGATTTGACAGTGCAGTCGTCGGCGCCCCAACATTCACAATGATCATATCCCAGGCATTGTTCGCCCTTTTCAACACCCGGCGTGCATCCGCAATCTGCACTCGGATGGCATTGGATGTCCAGGCGTGTTGCTGGTCCGTGCTCATGTGCTGTTGGGCAAATCGAAACATCGCTCCATCCACTTCCATCACATCAACCTGCACGCCCCATTTGGCGCACTCCAGCGCCAGTCCACTGCTGTTGCCTTCAATACATAAAATCTTTTGCGGATGTGGATGCTGTACCAGCACGGTTGCGGCGAGAGCCTGGTTATCCATGGTATTTTCGAGCGAAGACACTTTGATGCCGTTATGATACAGAATTTTTTCACCACCCCAATCGACAATGGCTGACTGACCGAATCGCGTGTATCGCCAGTCTGTCAGTTGAAAAGTTTCATCGACAGTGTGCCAATATTTGTTCAGCAGCACTGTTTCAAACTTTTGGGGCCAGGCCGAAAACAACACCGCGACGAGAAGGACGCCGCCGATCAAGATTGCCTTTGAACGGGTGACACTCAAAAGAAAAATTAGTTGCAGCACAGCAAGCAGCATCAGACTATGGAACCCGGACCACACAGCAGGCAAAAAGGTAAACGCCAGCCCAACGGCAACTGTGCCGAGCGCCTCATATGAATAAACGACAGCGGCAGAATCGGTTTCTGCCGTATGGTCATACAAGCCGGCAACAAGGGCGAATAAAAATCCGACCAGCACTGCCGGAAACAGGAGAGACAAGGCGGCAAAGCCCAGAATATGGCCAAAGGATAAAAACTCACCATACGGCACGGCACATAACAGCCGAACATATTTTACCGCGATGAACAGGCCGCAGGTAATCATCAATTGTAAAACCACGCCATAAGCAAAAACCCGGAGACTCGGTGTTCGCCTTTTCCACCAGACATGCCCAACCGCACTGCCGCATCCGACCCATAATAACCACAGCGCCAGGACAACACCAAAAACGAGTTCATTGCCATAGAACACGGTCATAAATTGCCGCAGCAGTATAATTTGTATACCGATGGAATTAGCACCCAGAGAAAAAGCGAGAAGCTTTAGAACCGTCCGTTGAGACATAGTTTTTTTCACAAATGCGAACAGATCACGCCAAAGTCGGCGTTGTATCCATTCAATCGATTGGCGAGCACATCATGAACTGGATGATAATACAAAATGCGGCAGAGATAATCAAGAAGCCCCAAAATAAAAAAAGGCCAAAAAATTTGGCCTTTACACTCCGTTCCCTACCATTGCTAACCCTCGGCAAAAAGGATTTTACCCTCCAATTTGGCTTCGCCGTTTGTCGGCTCGTTTTCGCGTCGTTTCACCACGCGTTCGTACTCGGCCAGAACTTCGTTCTCCAATTGAGCTCGAAACTCTTTGCTAATTGGATGCGCAATATCTCGCTGGGTACCGTCCTCCACTTTGCGTGACGGCATACATAACAAGAGTCCTTTTTTGCTGCTGATGATCTTGAGTCCTTTGACCGAAAATACATTTTCGAATGTGACGTTAACAAACGCTTTGAGTTTCGGTTCCTCTCTCAGCTTGATATTTATTTCGGTTATCCTCATCCTTCAAGTCCATATTTTAGAGTTTGTTACACATCTCTCTTTTAAAACGCATTATTAACTACTGACAATGCTGACAATTCGCGCACGGATGAATTTTTATTTATTAAAAATTAAATGACAATTTATCATCCGCCACCGCTTTAAATACAAGTCACTATACAGACAAGACAAGCAAGTTGAAGATTTTTCCGCATAAAAACATTCGCAATGCACGTGATTCTTATTTTTTATCTAAGGAATGTTGGACAGGTCACGACGTAGTGGCATACCATGGAATTCTAAAACTCGCCGAACCACCACAGCATATCCCCCAAAGTCATCCGAGAGATTCATCGTTATCCATTCAATTGAAAATCACTTGATAGTCTTTAATAACTTGTTAATATAAAAAAGTAGAATAAAGATAAGGTAACAGAATGAACACAAACCTGTCCCCTCCGTCACATTTACTACAAGTGGATTTCTTTATTCTCGAAAATTTGAAGCATACTAACCAGATCGATCATTGATGACGTAATCTGTTTCGCTCGGTCCAATTGACGCGTTTCTCTCTTGTATATTGGACAGGTATTTTTTTTCATGCTGTTTCTACACATGACATACCAACTTGAGGAAAAAACAAAAATGCCACAAAAGAGAATATTTATCTGCATGCTTTCGTTTTTTTTCAGCTTATCGGTCCACGCTGTTCAAGGGCGTGAAACGAACGAATGTGTCATTCAAAATGATTTTGTTCGCGTGATCTGCAACTCCACAAACGGACGAGTTGATATTTATCGCCAGGACAACTCTATTCTCATCGGTGGCGCCAGAACAACCTGGAACACAGAAATTGAGCAGTCAAATTATGCAGATGCGACATTCTTGCAGGACAGATCTGTTTTGACTATTGAAAATGAGATCGGCACCGGACACATGCTAACA
>CAYSNA010000403.1:0-5260 GCA_964432185.1 uncultured Cytophagia bacterium | reverse complement strand
ATCGCGGCAAAAGTGATTGTCTCCGACGTGAATTTCAAGCTGTCTGGTTGACGCTTCAAAGTCATCATCAGCAAAGGCGTGAAACGTTGAATAGTGCGTCTCGGCCTCAAGCACCATAACAAACGCGTGCGACTCCTCCTCCTGCTCCCCCATAAAAATCCCGGGGATAAACGCCACTGTATTTTCACCCGTCGCATCAACAATTTTGTAAAACCAGCCTTCAAAATAGGCGCCTTTTCGAAACGAACCTTGGTAGACATGCGGACGCCATAGTGTTTTCAATCTTGGGCTCATGTGAACTCCTGCAGGACGATACAAGCGGATTCTATTTTGACAACACATTACAAATCGAGGCAGAAACATTCCATATTTTTTTATGGATGGGTACGCAATGGTCGAAAAACAATTCCGCCTTTTAACTTGAATCACTCGTTGAGCTGTTGTATTTTGTGTATAATAACGACTGAAAACTGAGGACAAGATGAAATCTCTAATTGTTGTACTATTCGTTCTTGTTAGCGCAAGTCTGGCGACTATGGAAAATGAAATCATGTACCTCTCCGGCACCGGCAGCGATGCGACCGTCGACTGGGAGTTCAAAGTCACGGGCGGCCGCCGCGCCGGCGAATGGACGACCATTCCGGTGCCATCCAACTGGGAGCTGCAGGGCTTTGGCGAGTACAATTACGGCCACGACAAACCCAAGTCGGATGAAAAGGGATTGTACAAACACACATTCAGCGTTCCGGAAAAGTGGGCCGATAAACGCATTTTTATCGTTTTTGAAGGGTCAATGACCGACACCAAAGTTCAGATTAATGGCAAATCCGCCGGGTCGGTGCACCAGGGCGGTTTTTATCGATTCAGCTATGACATCACCGATCTCATCCATTTAAAAAAAGAAAATCTGCTTGAGGTCGAAGTGAGTAAAATGTCGGCCAACGAGAGCATTAACCAGGCCGAGCGGCAAGCTGATTATTGGGTGTTTGGCGGCATTTATCGGCCGGTTTATCTGCAAGCGATGCCGAAAGAATATATCGACTGGACGGCCATAGACGCCAAACACACGGGCGAGTTTCGTATGAATGTGCATCTCGGTTTTATCGAGGAGGCGGATCAACTCGAAGCGCAAATTGTCGGAATGGACGGCGTGCCCATCAGCGCGCCGTTTTATACCAAAGTAAATCCAAACATGAGCATGGTCACGATGCAAACGAAGGTTGGGACCGTCAAGTTGTGGACCGCGGAAACGCCATACCTGCATTACGTTGATGTGACGCTCAAAAAAGGCGATAAACCAATCCATGCTATTCGCGAGCGCTTTGGTTTTCGTACCATTGAGGTTCGCGACGGTGAAGGCATTTTCCTCAATGATAAGCCCATCGTGCTGAAAGGCTGCGACCGCCACAGTTTCTGGCCGACCACCGGTCGCGCGCTCAACCGCAATCAATGCCGCGATGATGTGCTGACGTTGAAAGAAATGAACATGAACGCCGTGCGCATGTCGCATTACCCACCGGACATCTGGTTTCTCGACGCGTGTGACGAACTCGGTTTGTATGTACTCGATGAACTGGCCGGTTGGCAAAAGCCACCGTACGACACGCCGACCGGCGAACGCCTGGTCAAACAAATTATCACGCGTGATGTCAATCATCCGAGCATTTTATTTTGGGACAACGGCAACGAAGGCGGCTGGAATACGGAACTGGATGACGAGTTCGGCAAATGGGATCCGCAAAACCGCCGTGTGCTGCACCCGTGGGAACTGTTTGGCGGTATCGATACAGATCATTACGAAAATTATGAAACAACAAAAAAGAAAATGCAAGCCGGCAATATCTTTATGCCGACGGAATATCTTCAGGGCTTGTTCGTTGGAGGCATCGTAGCCGGTTTGGATGATTAGTGGGACGTCATGTGGGGGGATCCGCTCACCGGCGGCATGTTCTTGTGGGTGTTTGCCGATGAAGGCGTGGTGCGCACCGATGCGAACGGCGCCATTGACACCGATGGCAATCACGCACCCGACGGCATTCTAGGCCCGTTTCACCAGCGCGAGGCAAGTTTTTATACCATCAAGGAAATCTGGTCGCCCATTTATATCGATTCAAACTGGAAGCTGCCGACTGATTTTGATGGCGACATTCCGATTGAAAACCGCTACGATTTCATCAATTTGAAAAAATGCTCTTTTGAATGGAAACTGGTCAATTACACCAAACCGTCTGATCCGTTCATTGGGCATTCTGAGGTTTATTCTCAATTGATCGATGGACCGGATCTGCCGGCGCGCGCACAGGGCAGACTTTCCCTCACGCTTCCGGATAACTGGCGGGAGGCTGATGGTCTGATTGTGACGGCTTTTGATGCGACTCAAAAACGGGTCTGTGCGTGGTCGTGGCCGATCACATCCACGAAAGATCGCGCTCACAGCATTATTAAAGCATCGGCAAATTTCAGCACCCCTCGAATAGCCGAGAATGAGTTAACCGTCTCTGTGAATATTTTCAATTTCACCTTTGATAAAAATACTGGAGTGTTGGCGAGCGTGAAAAACGGCGCGAAAACAATCCCATTTAACAACGGCCCCATTTTCGTCGCCAGTGATCACAAAGCCAAAACTGGCACGGTCACAGTAGAAACGTCGCAGCAGAATGACATGGTCGAGATAAAGGTGACAAAGCATCCCGATTTCGAAATTCTCACCTGGACGATCCTGCCCACCGGTTGGCTAAAACTCGATTATGCCTATTCGTACGATGGGCCAGTTGATTATATGGGCGTATCGTTTGATTTTCCGGAAAGTCGCATGAAGGCAAAAACATGGCTCGGCAGAGGCCCGTACCGGGTATGGAAAAACCGCCTCAAAGGCGGCACTCTGGATGTGTGGCACAATACCTATAAAAATTTCAAAGTCAATACGGCATGGGATTACCCCGAGTTTGTCGGCTATTTCGATGACTTTAACTGGGTGGTTTTTGACACGCAAGACGGCCCCATCACCATTGCCACCGAAAATGACGATCTGTTTTTACGTCTCTATTCGCAGGAGGATGGCGACGATCCGCGCCACACCAAAATGATCTGGCCGGACGGCGATATCTCGTTTCTGCACGCGATCCCGGCCATAGGAACCAAGTTCAAAGCAGCCGATCAATACGGGCCAATGAGCCGGAAATTTGAGGCATCCGGCCGCTATAAAGGCACGCTCTATTTCTATTTTGGTTTGCCAAATTAAAAAAATCCATCAATAGCCGCTGTGTTTTTTATAGCGGCTTTTCTTTTTGAACCTTCTGCACTTTATCCGCTTTTGTCTACATTCAATTACAGGTTTAGGGAGCCTAATCACATAGAGTCAGAAATTCGTTTCTGATCCACCGCACGTCTTGTTCTTTGTTAAAAATTCAATAAATGCAGGAAATATTTTTCAAACGGCGCTGTTTAATTTGTCGACATGCAGAAAATTGAAATATTTGCAAATAGAAGACAGTTTCATCTTTATTAGACAAATATAAGACATTTGCACGTCATTGGAACGGGGAACGTGGATATAACCGATATCCCAATGCAGGGCTACACAATTTGTCTAACTTTTTTATATCGAAACCGAAAATTAATGTACGGTTTTACAGCGCATAAATGCACTTTAATGGAGATGCTTCTTGTATGAAGGTCGATATTGATAATAAAATTGCTGTTGTTGGACTTGGTGCTCTTTTTCCCGATGCAAACACCATTGATCAATACTGGCAAAACATTTTAAATAAAACCGTGTCCATTCGCCCGATGCCGGAGGACTTGTTGGAGCGCGAAGTCTATTATCGCCCCGAATTATTTATGGCGCGGGACAAACAGGACAAATCCATCACCGAAATCGCGGCGTGGATTAAAGACTTGAATTTCGACACGGTGCGGCGATATAAAATCCCGCCGTCTGTGGCGGAGCACATGGATCCGAATCAACATGCCGCGCTGTACGCAACGGACCAGGCGATTGCAAACCAGTCGCTGAAAAATGTATCAAACGAACGCATCGCCGTGATGCTCGGCAACGGTATGGTCGGCACCAGCTATGGCAATGCATTGGTGAGCGTACAGTACGAGATGATCAAGCATTACATGCGCAAACATCCGGCATTTCAAAAATTGTCGCAAACGGAGCAGGAAGAAGTCATTGAATACGTTCGCGCCAATGCGCTCAAGGACTCCATTCCGATAACCGAGGACAGCGCTCCTGGCGTGCTGCCCAACCTGATCGCCGGGCGCATCGCCAATGTTTTTGACTTTCACGGGCCATCCTATACGGTGGATGCCGCGTGTGCTTCAGCGCTGGCGGCTATCATCAAGGGTGTCCAGGGTCTTTATCTAAATGATTTTGATGCCGTCATTGCCGGCGGCGCCGATATGCCGCTGCGGCAGCTCGGTTTCATCTATTTTTCCGCCATCAATGCGCTTTCACCGGATGGCTCATTTCCGTTTGATAAACGCGCCAACGGTTTTGTCATGGGACAAGGCGCCGGCAGCGTTGTGTTGAAACGACTCAAAGATGCCATCGATCATGGCGACACCATTTACGCCGTTATCACCGCATACGGCGAAGCCAGTGACGGCAAAGGCAAATATATCGCCGCGCCGAGCGAGTTATGGCAGGCCAAGACCATTGAAAAAACCTACAAGATGGCCGGCTACCCGATCGATACTGTTGAAATGATCGAAGCGCACGGCACCGCCACCACGGTTGGCGATGTGGTTGAGGTCGCCGGCCTCAAGCAGGCTTTTTCGTCGCTCGGATATACGCGCAAAAATTATTGCGGCCTCACCTCCGTCAAATCAAACATCGGCCATCTCAAATCCGCGGCCGGCATCGCCAGTTTTATCAAAACCGCGCTGGCGCTGCATCACACGGTTTTGCCTCCCACAGCCAATTTCCAGGAAATCAATCCCAAGCTCGAGCTGGAGAACTCGCCATTCTATGTCATAAATGAAGCACGCGACTGGCAGGCGCAAAAATACCCCCGGCGTGCCGGCGTATCGTCGTTCGGATTTGGCGGCGCCGATTACCACGTTGCGTTAGAAGAGTATCGACCGGATGATTATAAAAATCACGTCTGGAGTCCGGGCGTTGATTTGGCGGCCATGCCGCACTCAACAACGTTTACAACTCCCGCTTCCGCAGAACCGGCACAGCTGATCGTTTTCTTTGCGGCGGATTCATTTGAAGAGTTGACCGCAGCCGTTAATGACTTTCAAGCGGATA
>CAYSNA010000402.1:0-5266 GCA_964432185.1 uncultured Cytophagia bacterium | reverse complement strand
AGGAGTTCAACAGTGCTTGTTAGGAATAACGTTGAGTTACACTACGACGATTGTCGGACCGAATGCGCGCCTCATTAACATGCATCGTTTGTCCACTCAACTCCTTCCCATTCAAGCCCTCAATGGCAGATTGCGCCTCAAATTTTGACAGCATTTCTACAAATCCGAAACCTCGTGATTTTCCCGTAAATTTATCTTTCACAACAGAAGCGGAAGCAACCTGCCCAAATACCGCAAAATGTTTGCGCAAGTCGTCATCGTTGACGTCATACGAAAGATTACCAACGTAAATATTCATTTCTATTTCCTTTTCATTATGGCTTTAACGGGACGACACCCGCCATATCACCAATGATATTAACCAACTCGGAACCTGTCGGTACGACGATTTTTGTATTTTCTCCAAGCGCGGATTCCAGCGCCTGTAATTTTCTGAGCAATTGCGCATTGCCGATAAAGTATTTATTGGCTGCTTCGTTCACCAGGCGGATAGCCTCGGCTTCGCCTTCCGCATGCAAAATACTCGATTGTCTGACGCCCTCGGCTTCCTTGATTTTAGAGCGTTTTTCGCCGTCTGCTTTTGTTTCGGCAGCGGTGGCATAATCGATGGCCGCAATTTTCTCATTTTCAGCTTTTACCACTTTGTTCATGGTTTCCTGAACATCCGCCGGCGGATCGATTTCTTTCAGTTCGGTGCGGACAATCTGGATGCCCCAGCTTTGCGTTTCCTCGTGCAGTGTTGTGTGCAATTCGGAGTTTATTTTGCCGCGCTCACTATTAGCGGATTTTAATGTCAGGGTGCCAATAATATTTCTCAGCGTTGTGCGGGCTAGTTTGACAATCTGCCATTGATAATTATTGACTTTATACTGAGAGCTTTTTACACTCTCCTCATCCATTTTGACTTTAAAATAGACCTGGGCATCCACCCGTGCATTCAGGTTGTCGTTGGTGATTATTTCCTGCGGTTCCGCGTCAACCATTTGTTCGGTGGTGTTGACCTGGAACATTCTTTCAATAACTGGTATGATCCAGTTAAATCCCGGATTGGAAAATCGGTTATATTTTCCCAGCCGTTCAATCAAGCCTCGGTGAGTTGGTCTGACAATTCTAATCCCCAACGCAAAAATGAGAATAAGAACCGCGCCAATAAGAATAATACCGTTCATTTTAACCTTCCTTTTTTAAGATGTCAGTTGAACGCCAGTTTTATAGAACGCCGTTATTTAAGAATCAGCCGCGTACGGCGCGAACGCAGCAACTGCTGGTGATGTCGAGTTCAAAGCACCCACCGATGACAAAATTGACGAACCATACTCGTGTCTCTCCATCCGATTCAAAAGTATCGTTTGTCCACAAACAAAATGGTTTTTGATCAAAAATCGGATCGACATAGAGTCCGTCTTTATTTCTTTGAGATTCTATCAAACCCAGCGCTTCATTCAGTGTTGGCAAGCGCCAGTCGTTAAAGCCGGCGAAATCGCGTTGATTGAGATCTTGCACGTATTCAATTTTTTTCTCCAAATTCAACATCGTCTCGGATCCGCCTCTTTGCCACAGCAAGCCGGTTGCCTTGTCCTCAATGACATCGCGGCTGAGGTGTTGATAATCATGCTCAACTCCCTGACCTCCGGGATTGATGTCAAAATCAAAGTACTGATGTGCCTTGATCATTCTGGAAACTCGCTCTATTTCCAAATCGTATTCATCCGTTAATTCTTGAAACATTGTTCGTTCTACTCTATTTTAATATTCGCTTTCGAATCTCTAACGCTAGCTGATGATCCGTCATCTTGCCAACGGCTTCAACACCAATAATCTGTCCACCGAAATTGTTTTTTTCAAGCCGATGTTTCAGCTCGCCTTTTGCCTCACCGGGTCCAAATATCAGAATCGATTCAGCATCCCGAACACACGCGATGACAGCATCGTAGTAAATGTTGAGATGTCCCGTATATGTTTTCTGACGGCTATCGCTTGCCGGAACTTGTTGTGATTCATATGGACCCTTCATAGGAGAATCACCAGACCGGCGGAGCTGTTTTTCCACTTTCGATATTATCAGTCTTGTTTCCTCTTTTTGATCCGTAATAACCACAATAACAGCCTTCCTGTGGTCGATCCAGACACCTGTTGCTTTTTTCATTGATTTTTCCTTTGAAAAAAATTCCAAATTCACATCTTGCACTTTATCGTTCCACCTCCTCAAATTCAAGAGATGCTTTCACCCGTCCGTTTTTAGGGAAATTAAAATTCCGCCCTAACATTTTCGACTCGTCCTGCCGGCTCTCACTCGCTTTAATCTCGTGAGTAATGTGGTTGATGATAAATTCGGATTGTTTGTGAAAATGGAGAAACATGGCGGCCAGATTCACGGCAGATTCCAGTGCTTTTGGATTTCTCCAAAGGACGGTTGTCAGCATTTTAACATAGGGCCACGCGGTCAATCGGCTTTTTAAAAGGCGGCGGTTCAACTTGAAAAATGATTTTGCGGTTTTCAGACTTTTGAAAAATCCCGGCGTGTATATGGGAACATTTTTTAGCTGAAGCGCGGATTGAGTGACTCTTTTAAAGTAATTTTTCGGATTATAGATGACCGATTCGACATGCCGATAATCTTTTAAAATAGTGATGCGCGGTCGGTTGGTGAGAAAATTCAAACCGTTTGTGGTTTGATCGATCGCTGTCTGGTTCGAGGTGAGAAAAGAGCTGTCTTCGAAGAGCCGTCCTTCCCTCCTCAAGCGTCTTGATAATTCAGTATTCGGCAAAGCGTATAATAAACCCAGCATTGCCATGGCGACGCCGGAATCCTGGATACAGCGAATCATATTTTCGGCGATGTCATCACTTTCATCGTCAAAACCGATGATAAAGCCGGCATTGACAATCATGCCGTATGAATTAATTTTTTTCACGGTCTCGGCAACCGGTTTGTTGATATTTGCCGTCTTGTTCGTTTGGATCAGGGCGGTTTCTTCCGGCGTTTCAATGCCGACAAAGACATAGCGAAAATCTACATCCTGCATCAGTTGCATGAGCTCATCATCATCAACCACATTGATGGAACATTCCGTTGAAAAATAATAAGGGTGTTTACGCGGCTCGGACCATGCCTTGATGGCCGTCAGCAGATTTTTAACGCTCCTTTTGTTGCCGATAAAATTGTCGTCAACAATATCGATATGGCCGCGATAGCCCAAATCATAAAGTCTCTGCAGTTCCAGAACAATCTGCTCGGGCGTTTTGGTGCGTGGCGTTCTGCCAAAGAGTTCAACGATATTGCAAAACTCGCAGCCAAAGGGACAGCCGCGAGAGTATTGGATGCCCACCTGGAGATAATCCTGGAAACGGATCAAATCAAACCGCGGCACGACAGCTTGTGTCATGTCAGCTCGTGCATCTGACTGATATACGCCGCTGGTGATGCCTTTTTCAAGATCCGCAATAAACATGGGAATGGTCACCTCGCCCTCGCCGAGGACAAGATAATCGGCAGATCGATAGAGTTCCGGCTGCGATGTCGGATCGGGGCCGCCGACAACAACCGGCAGATCAAACTGATGCGCTCGATTTATCATGGCGAGCATACCGGCTTGTTGCGGCAACATGCCGCCAAGGCAGACGATATCCGCCCACTCCAGGTATTCGTCGAAAACGTCTTCAACATTGGCGTCCACCAGCATAAACGACCATTGTTGCGGCAGCAAGGCGGCAACGGTTAACAATCCCAGCGGTGCGGCAGGATATTGCGCTCCGACCAGATTACAGACATCCGCATAATTCCAATAACTGAATGCCGAAAACCTGGACTGTACAATGAGGCAATTTGTCCCATTTTTCATAAAGTTCTTCATAGATTATCTTTCAAAATATTGACAATTTAAATCGTTCACACGACCATGCCGGCGTGCTCATCGTCAAGCGTGACTCTTTCATGATAGTCGATATTAATATTGACCTCTTTTCTCGGGCGGCAGAGCTCCATGACTCTCAGGAATGTTTTGTTTTTCTTCTGCCACAGTCGATTTAGATTTCGCGCGTAAACGGCTATGGCGAGTTCAAGCCATGAAAACGACATCGCACGACGAATCACCTGATTGAACGAATAAAACTTGCTATGACTAAAAATTTGCGCCTTTTGAAGATCAAAAAGTGACATCAGTTTGGGTTTGAACACCGCGTGGTGCGCATCATACAGCGCCCAATCGTGGAACTGGATGCGTTTTTCATCCGTCACCCGGTTGTAAAATTCAGAGCCGGGAAGCGGCGTCAACAACAGGAACTGGCTCGAGAACAATTTTGCCCGTTTGGCAAACCGCACGGTCTCTTTGACGGTGTGCCAATCGTCCTCATCGAATCCGTAGACGAACATGCCGTGGATGCGGATGCCCTGCTTTTGCAGCACTTTGACGGCCTGAGCCATGTCATCGACAGTCTGCTGTTTTTTCATGGATTTGAGGCTTTTGGGATTAACCGACTCCATGCCGATATATACCAGGTGGCAGCCGGCCTTTTTCATGAGCTGAACGAGTTCGGCATCTTTGGCAATGTCCACGCGCACCTGGGTAGACCATTTGAAATTCAGTTTTTCTTCGATCATGCGCCGGAGCAGCGCTTTGGCGCGTTTTGGATGTGCGGTGAAATTATCATCGTAGAAAAAAATGGTGTGTTTTTTATGGTCATAGCGGGACAGTTCGGCGATGATATTTTCCGTGGACCGAAATCGATAGGCGTTTCCGAACATACCGGTGACCGAGCAGAAGGAACAATGGAACGGACATCCTCTTGACGTCTGTACCGGGATCGTTGTTTTGCCGGTGATCTTTGATTTGGTATAGCTAGACAGGCTAAAATCCGGAAACGGATTTTCGTCAAGCGATCTAGCCAGTGGCTTCATCGGATTGTGCAGAGTTTGTCCATCGGTTCGATACGAAAGATTGGCAACTATGGAAAAATCCTGTCCGTTCTCCCATGTTTCGATAAAGCTGATAAGCGCTTCCTCCGCTTCACCGCGAATGACATAATCCGCGTGTTCGAGCGCTTCGTCCGGAAGAAAGGTCACATGTGGGCCGCCCATTATAACAGGGATACCCAACGAGCGTATTTTATCCGCAATGGCAAAAGCCCGGGGCGCGGTTGGTGTGATTGTTGAAATGCCGACCAGATCGACAGTTTGGATTTTATCAAAATCAATTTTTTCGGACTGTTCAATAATGACCTCAACGTCCCAGCCGGGAGCGATTTTGATCTTGATACGGCGGTAGCC
>CAYSNA010000401.1:0-5281 GCA_964432185.1 uncultured Cytophagia bacterium | reverse complement strand
GTGACCTTGCACATGCAGAGTGTCGCCGAGCTTTTAAAAGAAAAAGATTTGTCTATTCACCTGAGTGACGACGCGCAAAATCTTCTTGCTGAACAGGGATACGATCCGGCGTTTGGCGCTCGTCCACTCAAACGACTGGTGCAAAAAAAGATCGTCAATCCGCTGGCCATCAAATTAATTGAGGGACACTACAGCTCCGGTGATACCATACGAGTAGGTGTAAAGGAAAATTCGCTTGTTTTTCTATAAAAAAAAAGATACATTTTTCAATTCAATGGAACCCCGATTCAAGCTTTGACGTTAAAGCCGTGAAATCAATTATCAGGAGGATGTATTCGATGAGAAAGTCTCTTGTCCTAGTTGCCGCATTTCTTGCTTTGGTACTGCTGGTCGCCTGCGGCCAGAAAATGACGGAAGAACAGTTGTATGCCCAGGTTCTCGATTTTCAAGAAAAGCAACAATGGGACGATGTTATTAAAACCTACGAGCAATTGGTCAAACAATATCCCGAATCCGAAAAAGCTGATGAACATCTCTATCAGCTCGGTATGACTTATGCTCACGACGCCAAACAGTTCCAGAAGGCCATTGAGACGTGGGAACGTTTGGTCGAAACCTACCCGGACAGCCGTCTTATTACGAACACAAAATTTATGATCGGCTATTGTTACGCCAATGATATTAAAGATCTGGACAAAGCTCGCGCCGCTTACGAAAAATTTGTTGAAGAGTATCCGGAGCATGAGCTTGTGGCCTCGGTAAAATGGGAGCTCGAACATCTTGGCCAGGACATTAGCGATATTGAATTGCAACTTGGAGAAGAGACGGAACAAGCTGCTCAATAAAGCATTTCCGTTTGAAATAGTTTCTTAGTCAAAGCCGATAATTTGGTTAGCCATTTTTTCGGCTTTTTCTTGACAGCTCAGTTGCACGTGTAGCCGAGGGAGTAAAACGTTACGATGAATAGATTCAGTTTTCAATTTATTGTGCCGTTGCTGCTGGTTTTTTCCATTTTGTCATTGGCGCAGGAATCCGAAATTCGACTGAATGCCTTTGTGCAGGACACAGCGGTGCCGCAAAACCGGTTCGCCCAACTCGTTGTCCGTTTGGAATGGAGCGGCGATTTGGATCGATACGACGTGCATCGTTTGGACAATCCGTTACTGCAAAATTTTGAGATTCAGGGTTCAGGTTCGGCCAATCGAGTCGCCACGATCAACGGGGTGCAAACGGCCATTCGTGAATACACGTTTTCGCTCAAACCGGAAGCCATCGGCATGGGCTATATCGAACCGATGATCGTCAGTTACACGGATGCACAGGCGGACAAAGATTTTCACTTGACCACCAATCGTATCGAAGTACGGGTGATCGATCCGATTCCGGACAAGAAATCATCAGCGTGGCTTTTCTTGCTGATCGGCCTGGCGCTGCCGGCGGCTGCGGGGCTGCTCGTGGCCAAAATGGCAGCATCAAAAAAAGCTGAAAAGCAAAAAGAAGCGCAAGAAACAGCCGCGGCCAGTGTTCCAATTGAGGAGAAATTTCTACAGGACTTGAAGCAAACCGTCAATTTGGACGAGCCATCGCTCGACGGCGCCAAGGCGTTCGCGCAACTGTCCAAACTGTTGCGTCGTTTTTTGCACGCGCGCTTTGAGGCGCCGGGTCTCGAAGCGACGACCAGCGAAGTGACGCAGTTTCTCTACAATGAACGTTTTGACGACAGAATTGTCAACGAGATAAAAGAAATTTTATCGAATGCCGATATTATCAAGTTTTCCGGCAAACCAGTGGACCGGCCCGATGTGGAGCGGACGTTTACGCTCATCGAATCGATTTTTCAGAAAAGCCTGCGCCGGGAAATTGGCCCGAAAAATGATCAGACCGTTGCCGAAAAATAATCCACGTTTTTTTGGAGGATATGTAATAAATGAGTATTGACATCAACGCGATTAACGCCAAAATTGAAAAAGAGAGCCAGTTTATTGAAAAGATCACCGGTGAGGTGAGCAAGGTCATCGTTGGGCAAAAGTACATGATCGAGCGTTTGCTCATCGGTTTGCTCTCGGACGGCCACGTGCTGCTGGAGGGCGTCCCCGGTTTGGCCAAAACCATGGCGGTGAAAACGCTCTCTGATACGATCAAAACCCAATTCCATCGCATCCAGTTTACGCCGGATTTGCTGCCGGCGGACGTCGTGGGTACGGTCGTTTACGAGCAAAAGACCGGCAACTTTTCCGTTAAAAAGGGCCCGGTGTTTTCCAATCTTGTGCTGGCCGATGAAATCAACCGATCGCCCGCCAAAGTGCAATCCGCGTTGCTCGAAGCCATGCAGGAACGCCAGGTGACCATCGGCGACGAGACGTTCAAGTTGCCGGAACCGTTCCTTGTGCTCGCCACGCAAAATCCGATCGAACAGGAAGGCACCTATCCGCTGCCGGAAGCGCAAGTGGACCGTTTTATGCTCAAGCTGTCGGTCGGTTATCCGAACCGCGACGAGGAGCTTGAAATCATGCGCCGGATGACCGCGCTGCAAACGCCAAAAGCGAATGCGGTTGTCACGCCCGATGATATCGTCCGCGCCAAAAAGGCGGTGCACGAAGTGTACATCGATCCCAAAATTGAAAATTATATTGTCGATATTGTCTTTGCGACTCGAAAACCAAAAGATTTCGGCCTTGATGATCTGGCCGAGCTGATCGCTTTTGGCGCGTCGCCGCGCGCGTCCATCAATTTGAGCATGGCCGCTCGAGCGCACGCATTTTTGCGCCGCCGCGGTTTTGTGACGCCGGAAGATGTGCGGTCCATCGGTATGGACGTGTTGCGCCACCGCGTCATCGTAACGTATGAAGCCGAAGCGGAAGAAATTACTGCTGAAGAAGTTGTCCGCAAAATTTTGAACAAAATCGAAGTGCCGTAATCGTGATCCCAAAGGAAATTCTTAAAAAAGTCAAGCGCATTGAAATCACCACGCGCGGTTTGGTGAACGATGTTTTTTCCGGCGAATATCACTCGGTGTTCAAGGGCCGCGGCATGGAATTTTCCGAAGTGCGCGAATATCAAATTGGCGATGACATTCGCACTATCGACTGGAACGTCACGGCGCGGCAGGGACATCCGTTCGTCAAAGTGTTTGAAGAAGAGCGTGAACTCACCGTCATGCTTCTGGTGGATGTGAGCTCATCCGGCGAGTTCGGCACCTTTAAACAGATGAAGGGCGAAATCGCCGCCGAGATTTGCGCGCTGCTGGCGTTTTCCGCCATCAAAAATAACGATAAAGTCGGCCTGATCATTTTTTCGGACAAAGTCGAAAAATACGTCGCGCCGAAAAAAGGCAAATCGCACGTGTTGCGCGTGGTGCGCGAGTTGTTGTTTCACGAACCGCAGGGCACGCAAACCAATATCAGCGAGGCGCTGGAGTTTTTGTCGCGCGTCACGCGGCGCCGTTCGGTTGTGTTTTTGGTATCAGACTTTATCAGCAGTGGTTACGAAAAGGCGCTGCAAATCGCCAATAAACGGCACGACATGGTGTCGATCACCATTACCGATCCGCGCGAGGTCGAGCTGCCGAATGTTGGTTTTATCGAACTTGAAGATGCCGAAACCGGCGAGACGTTTCTTGTCGATACGTCGAGCGCCGAGGTGCGCAGCGCGTTTGCCGGCACCACCAGCGCGGCCATTGAGCAACGGGAAAAACTGTTCTGCTCGCTCAATGTGGATTATATTGATATTCGAACCGATCAATCTTATATCGAGCCGTTGATGCGCTTTTTCCGCATGCGCGCCAAACGGTTCCGTTAAACTTTCGGAGGAAGCAGGATGCTGAAAAAATATGCAGCTTTTGTGGTTGGGCTTTTTCTGGTTGGTTTGCTCGTGAGCTGTCAAACCGAATCCAGACCGTCCGTGGATGGCGATACATTGCGCGAGTATGCCGGCGCCCTCGTCAATCGTGCGCTGTATGAGCAAGCCATTGAGGTGTACGATGATTATCTTGAGGATTACAAGGTCGATGCGACCGAACAGGCGAACGTCAACTATATCATTGCGGATCTCTATTTTGAGCGATTGAACAATTACGAGTCGGCGTTGGCCTATTACCTCAAGGTGAAGCATTTTTATCCGGAAAGCAGCTTGATCGACGAAACCAATAAAAAGATCGTCGCCTGTCTGGAGCGCCTGGAGCGTTCCGAAGATGCGCAGCAGGCGCTGGATGAAGCGGTGCAGCTCGATCCGAAAGACGTGCAGCAAAAACGGCCCGGCGCTGTCGTGGCTCGCATTGGCAAGCGAGACATCACGCAGGGCGATCTGGATTTTCAAATCAGCAAGCTGCCGCCCAGCGTGCGCGATCAATTCCGAACCACGGAACAAAAGCTGAACTTTTTGCGTGAATACGTTGCCACGGAACTGCTTTTTGACACCGCCCAGCGTGCCGGTTTTGACAAAGATCCCGAAGTGATCGAAGGCGCGTTTCAGGCGAAAAAATCGTTGATGGTGCAAAAACTGCTAGCCGACCGCGTTGCCGCCAAAGCCAAAGTTGAAGCGGACGATCTTGAATTGTATTATGAAGCCAATAAAGAGCAGTACGCCGAAAAAGATGAAGAAGGCAATGTCGTGCGCGAAAAGTCGCTGCAGGAAGTGCAGCAAGAAGTCGCTCAGGATTTGACGCGCAAAAAATACATGGACGCCTACCAGGCGATGATCGAAAAAATGCTGCTGACTGAAGATGTGCAGTTTTTTGACAGTAAAGTCCAATAAAAATTAACCCCGAATTTCACGAATTACGCTAATTTTAATACATTCTCAATTCGTGAAATTAGTGTAATTCGTGGTAGAGTTTTTAATATTGATGAATAAAAAAACGACACTATTTCTTTTTTTCATATTACTGGTATCCAACGTTTTTCCGCAAGGAAGCATTGCCGTCAACTCGACGGTTGATCGCGATCGCATTCTGATTGGCGATGTGATCACCTATTCCGTTATTGTCGAGCGCGATACGGACGTGGACGTGGTGATGCCGTCGCTGGCGCAAAATCTCGGCATGTTTGAGATCCGCGAATACAATGTGCTGGAACCCAAAAAGATCGATGGCAAAATTGTTGAGCAAACGGATTATTCTATTTCGACATTTGACACCGGCGATTATGTCATTCCCGAGCTGGAAATTAATTATCGTCTGCAGAGCGACAGCACATGGCAGGTCATCAAAACCGAGCCGATCGATATTTTCGTCGAGAGCCTGAATCCCGATGAAGCCGGCGACATTCGCGACATCAAGCCGCCG
>CAYSNA010000400.1:3379-5313 GCA_964432185.1 uncultured Cytophagia bacterium | reverse complement strand
CGAATCCTTAGGGAAAAGGAATCGTGCGAAGAAATGGGACATATTTTTTCGGTTTTGCGCCGTGTCTCGGATCGCAAAAGAATTAGTCATTATCCGCGTAATAGCGGCCGAGCTGCTCGACGATTTTTCGTTTTACCTCCAGCGGATCAATCAAGCCGGTGTGGCGATAGAGAATTTTGCCGCCGGGTGCGACGAGGATCGTATGCGGCAACGCGCCGGGCCATTCACGATCCACGGCATCCACCAGCGCATAAACATTGGTCGAGTTAAAGTGATAATTTTGATTTGCCGCCTGTTGTTCGGTGAGGAATTTTTGCACTTTATCGCGCTGGTCCGGTTTATCCGCGCTGATGGTGATGAACTCGAAATTGCGGCCGCGATACATGCGATTGATTTTCACCAGTTCCGGGAATTCAACGACACACGGCCCGCACCAGGTAGCCCACACATTAATCAGCCGAAAATTGTCCGTGTCATTTTTCACCAGCTCGGAAATGGCGAGCGAATCGATGGTCTCAACGGACACCGGCATGGCCGCCCAATCGGCATCACCCTTTTTTGCCCACTCGACTTTGTCTTTCCACTTCATCGAGCAACCAAAAACCTTGGTCGTTTCCACCGGAACCTGTTTGCCGGCCAGCAGCGCGTCTATGGCATTGCGCGTATCCGTTGTTTTGGCTTCAACATATGGATTTTCCGTGTCATCAAATCGGCCCTGAAAACGGAGCTCGCGTTTTTTATCGAAAATGAACATATGCGGCGTGGCTTGCGGCCCGTATTTTAGGGCGATCTCCTGCGTGTCGCCGTCATACAAGTAAGGGAAATTATAACTTTTGTCCCGGGCGCGAATTTTCATATCATCAAACGAATCGCCCACATCCGAATAACCGAGTTCGTCCAGCCGCACCGCTGCCGGATGGTTGGAAGAAATCGCCACAACGGCAACGCCTTTATCCTTGTACTCCTTTACCATGTTGATGATTTTGTCCTCATACGCCTGTGCGGTTGGACAGTGGTTAGCGGTAAAAATGACCACCAGCACATCCGCTTTTTTAAAGCTGTTGAGGGTATAGGTTTGGCCGTCCGTGCCCGGTAATGTGAAGGCCGGGGCTTTGGCGCCAATGGCGAGGGGCGACACATCGGCCGCTGCCAGGTGCAGGCAGAAGAAATAAAGTAATACAATCAAACCGAACAGTTTCATATCAACTCCACATGTGATCATTTTTCGATAAACAAGACTTTGGCCGGAATTTCCTCCTCCTCAAAATCCGAGCACTTCCAATATACTTTTAATTCCTGATCTTTTCCGGCTTCAAAATACTCAACGCGGATTTTGTGATAACCCGCCTGCAATCCGATCTGGCCGCTCTGCCGTTCCGCGGCGTGCCGCCCGTCATTATTCACGACAAGACGGTCATCCAGATACACGGCGCTGCCGTCATCGGAGATGGTGGTAAAAGTGTAAACATCAGTGATAGGCGCTTTGATAAAGCCCTGGAAAACCAGCCCAAAGGCATCATTTTGCTCGCGCACTTCCAGGCTGATGGTTTTTGCGACACCGGATTTACCAACGCGCAGGTCATTAAAATCCGGCAACTGGTCCCACAGACCAAAATAAAAATCATATCCTATGCCTTTTTGTACCTCATCCACCTGAAGCGCCGGCAATGGATTTGATTTATAAAAAGTTCGGCTGACCATTTTACTCGGATTGCCGGTTTCGCTGTAGGAGATCGTTTTCAGAACGGTTGTATCCGCCTGCAAAACGAGCGGTTTCTCGTAGCGGGTGGAGTTCTGTGTCGGCGGGCTGCCATCCAGCGTGTAATAAATGAACGCGTGGCGAGGATGTGACAATGTCACCGTCATCTCTTGCAAAAATTGGTTGCCATTGGATTGGATGGTCACCGGCTCTTCCGGAAACAATAAACCCTTCT
>CAYSNA010000400.1:0-3369 GCA_964432185.1 uncultured Cytophagia bacterium | reverse complement strand
CGCGGCCATGTACGGTTTGCCGGGAAGGTCAAGCGTAAAGGTCTCGCCGAACGATGAATCTACCGGCGTAATGGTTTGATTCCACGCGTCGATCAACTCAACCGTGTACTCCCGATAGCCTGGCAATTCAAAGGTCCAGGAGGTCGGTTTGGATTCGGCAAAATAATACAGATAATACTCGCCGGGAATACCGGCAACATTGTTGGTGATGGGCTGCAAACCGCGCGGGACATCCTGCATGATCTCCTGCAAAAAGCCGAGACGTTGCGCGCTTTTGCCGAGCAGCGCTCCGCCGGTTGACCACCACATCCATTCGTTTTTTGGATCTTTGAAAGCCTCGCCGTGCGTCACATAAACGCCGTTCGATAATCCCTTCCACAGGCGGTTAACCATTTCTTCCGCCGAAATGCGCCCCCATTCCAAAATGATATTGCCCTCGTACTGCGCCATTTCGTAAATGACCGGCTTTTGATAGACCTCGCGCCACGTCGCCGCGCGATCGAAATCAATGCTTTGAACAGTCACATGCGACACCCACGGCAGCGACTGATCATAAAAAGTCTTGCCGTTCATGATGCTGCGCAGATGATCGTACGGATCGTTCTCATAAACAGTGCGAAAAAACCGGTCCCCGTCGCTTTTGGATTTATTCAACATCAACTCGGATTCGAGTCCGACCGACCACCAGACATTACGAAATGCCGCCAGCCGCCGCACGAGATAAGAGATATAAAAATCGTCCTGCGCCCGGGACATGTCGGCGTAGCCCCATTTATCTCTGGGATGAAATAATACCACATCCGCCTGAATGCCAAGATTCATCAAATGAATTATACACTGGTCAAGGTGCTGGAAAAAATCAACGTCAAATTCGGAAAAATCGTTCTCGCCCTTGCGGTTGCGCGGAAACGGATAACGCTGCGGTTCCTTGCTGCTGTATTCCTCGATATACCACGGAAAAACACTCATTCGCACTTTGTTAAACGAAAACGCGGACAAGCTATTCAGCGTCTCTTCAATTTTTGCTTCCGGCTGGTGAATCCATGTTTGCAGGGTCGAGCCGGTTGGCCAAAAGGGCGTGCCGTCGGCATAGGCGAAATGTAAAGTATCAAACACGCGCACCGGGCCGTGATTTGTCGAATCCGCAGCCTGGCAGACAAACAAGCCGCGTACATCATTCAATTTTTCTTCATTTGAAAATGTGCTAAAGCGCCATTCACCTTCAACATCCGGCATAAAACGAATTTTGTAGATGCCCTTGCCGTCATAAAATCCGCTGACGGTTTTGGATAACGAAGCGTGGGTAAAAGTCGCGCCAAGGGTGACATCTGTGAACGGATTGCCGCCTTTGGGGCCTTTGAGCGAAATTTCCAGGACATCCCATTTTTGCACTGCGACCGTGTCCGTCTCATTCCATTGCACCACGGGATTGTCAGCCTGCCACGCAGGAGCTTGCGCCCATAGAGCGCAAAACATCAACAAAATGAAAATTATGAATAGCCGCATAGTATCCTCAAAAAAATAGATTTAAAACAAAGTATAAAGATCGGCAGGGAATTACAAGAGGATTTTCATGTAAAAGAAATGTAAACAGCGAAATTCAACTTGGAATCGCGCAGAGGATTGGTTAACATTCGCCGCATTTTTACAAAAAAAACAGGAACGGACATGAACAACACACTCACTACCCACACTCGCCCCTCAAAACCCTACAGCCTTGGCGAGGAAATCGCCAACAGCATCACCCACGGCATTGGCGCCGGCTTGAGCATCGCCGGCCTGGTCGTCCTTATCGTCAGCGCCGCGCGTCTCGGCGATCCCTGGCGTGTCGTCAGTTTCAGCATTTTCGGCGCGTCGCTCATTATGCTTTATGTGATTTCAACGCTCTATCACGCCTTGCACCACCCGGGCGCCAAACATGTGTTCAAAATTCTCGATCACGCGTCCATTTATTTTTTAATTGCCGGCACTTATACGCCGTTTACGCTGGTGTCGATTCGCGGCGCGTGGGGCTGGACATTGTTCGGCATCATTTGGGGATTGGCCATTATCGGCATTGTTTTTAAAGCCATTTTTATTAATCGGATGAAAAGGTTATCCGTGGCCATTTACATTTTAATGGGTTGGCTGGTGGTCATCGCCATCAAACCGATGATGACGCACGTGCCGATCGAAGGCATGATCTGGCTAGCTATTGGCGGTGTGCTCTATACGCTGGGGGTGATTTTCTATCGTTTAAAATCGATAAAATACATGCACACCGTCTGGCATCTTTTTGTGCTCGGCGGCAGTATGTGCCACTTTTTCGCAATTTTGCTCTACGTCGCGCCGCAATAAAAAATGGGACACGGATAAAACGGATGAAACGGACATACACCGATTATTTTTTTCGGTGTTTATCTGTTTGATCCGTTCAATCTGTGTACCGTCTTTCTCTTTTCCCCGCCCGCCTTTCCTTATTACCACAAAACTCGTACACCACAATGTTTTTCCTCAAATCGCTGCCGTTAAGGAGTTTATTTTGCTTGATTTTCAAAAAGTGATTGGTTACTTTTTTTCAATCAGCAGCGAAAAATTATCAACCACATTCAGTTGATAAATGTTTTGACAACGGTCCGCGCAAAATTTTTTTGATCTCTTGAATTGGGTGCCGGACCAACGATTTACTTTTGGCGTTCCAGGTAATAATAGAATAACACAACGTTATGCCATAGACCAGACGCATATCATCCGTTTCGTAAAATTCCGGCTCGTTTCAGCTTGGAGGTTCCGTTATATGATAAAAGATATTCTTGATACCATTCTCAAGATCGAGGACGACTCGAAAGCACAAGTCGTGGAAGCGCAAAAAAAAGCTCGCGAGATTAAAGAAACAGCCGAAAAAGAAAATACGGAACGATTAAATGCCGTCCGCGCTGAAGCCGCCGCGTCGCTGCTCGCCTGCATCAGCACCGTAAGACAAGAATGGGAGGAGAAATATCAGCAGGCCCTTTCTTCTCAGGAAACGATTCACACCGATTTTTTCACCAATAATAGCGAAAAAATAAACCATACAGCCGACAAAGTTCTGGCCATCATTTTAAAGCCCAAGCAGGCCGCATTGAATGAGTAGCGCCATTTCAAAATATGCTTTTATCAACGCCAAACTCCGGGCGCGCATCAGCAAAAATGTGCCCGATGAGATTATTGATGAAATGATAAAAGCCAAATCATTTCTCGAGTCGATCGAGTTTCTCAAAAACACGCCTTACGATACTATTTACAATTTATACACAGAAACCGGCGACATCCTGACGGCGGAAAAGGAGATGCTGCAAAAGGAAATCGCGCTTCTCACGGACTTGCTCAAATATGTTGATCCCACAACCG
>CAYSNA010000399.1:0-5350 GCA_964432185.1 uncultured Cytophagia bacterium | reverse complement strand
TTGCCAACGCCGATACCGACAACACCGGGGATATTCATAATTTTTGCTTCGTATTTTTTCTTCACATCATGAACTGATAATTTGGACATAACAGCCTCGAAAAATAAAATGTAACACATTCTCTCGAATGCCGGCTTTTATGGAGCCGGGATTCGATTGCTGAATTCTGCGGCTCTTCATCCTAACAACACGCCGACGCTTGTGCACATGAACGTGTGAGCCGCCTGTTTTACGCCGTTTGCGATATGTTATTCCATGCGACGCCAATTTTGGGACAGGCGTACTCCATTTCCCGCGAATAATCGCCTACCGCCATCATCCAGTGGAAACCGCGATGATCCTGCACAAGTTTTTTCCAGTCGCCGTCAATGCTGACGTCAAACTGAGATCGACAAATATCGTAAAACGGATTTTCTTCCACCGCTCCGGTAAAACCGACCCACGCCTTTTGGCCGCCATCCGGACAGACCATCGTATAGCGCGTGCCGATCGGCAATTCGACTTTGGGTGTGGCGCCATAATCGGATTCAAAATGAGTGACGATTTTGGCGTGCGCATAGTTTTGCCCATCCATACGCCGCGGCGCCGTGCAGTGCGCGACGGTGACCATGCCGTGATGTGGAAAGGTCGGATCATTGAGAAAAACCGGTTTGCCGGAAATATAATGCAGTAAAATACCCGATGGAATGACGTTAAAATCCGATTCGCAAAACGCCAGATAACCTTCGTCGTTCAAGAGGCTGAGCGGCAGGCAGGCGGTTGTTTCGGAAATGGGCATCACGGTTCCCATGCACTCCTGAATTGTGAATGCCGCGGCATTACACTCGACCAGAATCTCTTTGAAAATATCGTACAAGAGAAATCCATTCGTGACAAACTGCTTCTCGGTCTGCAGGATCGTCTCGGGCATCTTTAAATAATTTTCGGCCCATTGCTGTGTCCGTTTCATGCGGGCGGTATCGGCACGCGCACTTTTAATACGCTTGGATAAATCAGCATACTCGACATCCACAATATCGATTTCGAACTTTTTCCGCGCAATGTCCGGCGCTTGTGGATAACACCAACCGGATGACCCTCCAAGGGCGACAATTTTCCGCCCAATAAAATTATGAACGCCATACAAGCTGCGCAATTTGAGGAGCATCTCATCATAATCATCGACCACCACATCGTTTATGGTCATGCCGGAGGGATAGCGATATTCATCGAGATCCTGCTTATCATCGCCTTGGCGCAGGAAACGATTGTGCACAATTTCATACCAGAGATAGATCGGGCCGGATTTGTGTCGCAAAAAGATGAGATTATTGCGCTCCGCCGAAAAACAGGCTTCCAGCGCCGTGGTCCAACCCGACGCCGCGTAGACGATAGGCACATCATAATCTCGTGCATCGCGGATTTTTATGGCTTCTTCAACATTACGCACCTGCACCAGCGGCTTGATGGTCAGTTCAAAATCCGCCTTCAGCTTCATATTTTCCAACTCGGCGGAGATTCGTTTGATTTCTGCATTCACATCATCCTGGGTGTGCAGGCCGCCCCATGACCGCCATGATGTTTGCGGACGGCGTTGTGGAAGACCATAGAGCAGTATGGGCTGAACAGTGAGACGGTTCCCCGTTCGAATCATGGCTTCATCCGGATTCCAGGCGGATGTTGAAACAGCTCGCGATGGCGCACCAAGCGCCAGGGACGCACCGGCTACTCCCAATGCTGATACTCCCATGAACTGACGACGATTTAATGGCGACGAACAACAGGAACAGCACATGAAAACCTCCGAATTATAATGGATTATTCAGCTACACCCGATTTTTTTATTGCGAGTTTATGTGTGATTTCCGAGCGTTTGACCTACGTGGTTCGTTTTCATCCGCAACCGCTTTCTATTCTTTTCGAACATTCACCGGCATCGATATACTCCACTTTTAATTTAATCCCGCAGTATTGAAAATCAATATTTTATTTCCTACTTTAAAAATGTCGCCATTTTTCCGCACCAGCATCTATGTTAGGCAAAATAACGGGGCCGTTAAAAGGAAGGGTAATCATGAAAAAATACCACAACAAAACTCCGGAAGAGGTCATCAAGATGGTGACGATCGAGATCATCGAACGCGCCATCAAGTTGGGTAAAAAGAAAAAACGCGTGGTTTATATCAGCAAAACATCGGGTGGCAAGGGTATCGACGTCAACACGCTCAATCCCAAGACGGCTGAGGGACGAGCGAACCTGGAGAAATTTTTCAGACCGATCAAACGGCATTATACGTTTCACGGTCTCGGCAAGCCGGAAGAAAAAGATGCCATCAACTGGCGGGCGGTGAATGTTCCAACCTGGCGGCGGCTCTTGCTTTTTTTACAGCTCATGCGATCCGTGACGATGAAAGGAACACCGAGTAAAATAAAATTCTTTCGCAAGATGGGTGTGCATATTGGCGAGAACACCGAAATCATGCAGGGCGTGTGGCTGGATCATTTTCGCCCGGAGCTTATTTTCATTGGCGACAATGTGTTGATGGGCGCGTTTTCGCGCGTCACGGTACATGCCTATGAGGGCCACGGGCGATTTCGTTACGGCCTGGTGGAAATCGGCAATAACTGTACGATTGGCGCCGGCACCGGCATGGGCGTCATCAAAATTGAAGATAACGTGCGCACATTGCCGGGCACCACATTGTCACCCTACATGCTCAAAGTGAAAGAAGGATCAATCGTCGGCTGGAATCCGCCGCATGTGCATCATCCGGACGAAGAGAAAAAAACGGCAAACGATCCGGCATAAAAAGCCAAAAGAAGCGAAAATATGGCAGAAGCCGCGCGGATTTGTTAATGAAGCTCCTGTTTTCTGTACCCAATGGGCAGTTTGAACACCTCATCGGGCGCGTTGACATTTTTAATTTCAAGCAGCTCTGTTGAGGTGTTAACGGATTGCCGCATCACCTCAATTTTGGTTTCCGTGAGGACATACACGCCTTTGATCTTTTTTATCGCTTGCAAAACGTCCTCGGCGTTTTGGCTGATGCCCGGTATTTGCGCCAGCATCGCGGTGTTGAACCTGGCGTAAAGCTCCTTATCAATTTTGATATCTGTCGTCGCCCAAATCACCGATGTCTCTTTTCCACCGGACATATCCACGGTCTGAATGTATTTTGTGCAATTCCATTCGCCGATTTTTTTCTTTTCGCTTGTCGGCGTAATGGTCAACGTAACGTCGATTTTTTTGTCCATGTACTGTTGCAGTTGCTTTTGTTCTTCGTCCGACAGAATGCCTTTTGGCACTTTTTTCTTTTTGGAAAAATCCAGCGGCATGGTTATGATTGTTTTATGCACGTGATTGGCAAACGTCACGGTCCTGTTGGTCAGATCATAAACAACTTTTTGCTTTCGATCGCTCATGACCATTTTGGTATCCGTGATCCATGTTTCGGCCGGATAATCCTCAGCCGGGTGCGTCTGCCCCATTATGGTTACGGCATCAAGATGCTGTTTGTGCTTCATAAAGATATCGGCGCGCGTGTCATGCGGCAGCAGCACAAGAATACAAACGAGTCCGCTCAACCATCCCCAAAAAAGTCGCCTGGTCATTTTAGTCTCCGTGTTTCATTTGAAAACTGGTCATCAATTTCAACTTAAAATTTATCCACAAAAAGCTAGTCGCGTTGCGCACATAACTCTGTTACTTTTTGAAAAAGTTCTTTTTCTTTAAACTCATCGAGGGACATCCAGTGTATGCGATCATCACGACGAAACCAGGTGAGTTGCCGTTTGGCGTATCGCCGTGTATCGCGTTTGATGAGCTCCACCATTTCCTCGTAGCTTATGGCATCCGCCAAAAAATCAAAAACTTCTTTATAACCAACCGTCCGCAGGGCGTTGAGTTCCGCTCCATAGCCCATGAGCGCCAGATTTTTCACCTCATCAACAAGTCCCTGTTTCAGCATCATATCCACACGCGCCTCGATCCGTTGATAGAGATGCTGCCGATCACGATCAAGTCCGACGAAAACCGGAGTAAAATGTCCGGGTTCTTGTTCACCCGCGCGAAAGTCAGAGATCGGCCGGCCGGTCAGTTCCCAGACCTCAAGGGCGCGCACGATGCGCTGTTCATCGTGCGGGTGCAATCGTTCCGCCGAGTGCGGATCCACCTCCTGCAAATGCTGAAAAACAGCATCGCGTCCCTCCTGCTGAATACGCTGCCGCCATTTCTCTTTGACCGCGGGATCGGAAATTTTCGGCGCAAACAGCCCATCCACCAGCGCCTGCACATAAAAACCGGAGCCGCCGACGACGATGGGAACTTTATTATGTTGCAAAAGGTGATCGATACAGTCGCGCGCCTCGCGGCCATATTCTCCGGCGCTGTAATATTGATCCGGTGTTCGAATATCGATAAAATGATGCGGCACGCGCGCCAATTCATCCGTCGTGGGCTTGGCCGTGCCGATGTCGAGATAACGGTAGACCTGCCGCGAATCGCATGAGACAATCTCACCGCGCAGTTCTTCGGCCAAACGCAGCGACAGCTCAGTTTTGCCCACGGCTGTTGGCCCGACGATAAGCAAAATTTTACGTTCGTTCAAATCGATCGTCAAGTTCATCCAGAGAAACAGTGATCATGGTTGGCCGGCCGTGCGGACAAAAGTAGGGCGTCTCACAGGCAAAAAGTTGATCAACGAGCGCATTCATCTCATCAAGCGTCAATCGGTCGCCACTCATAATGGATGCCCGGCACGCGACGCTTTTGGCCACGCGTTCCTGCATGTCAATTTCGGCGCCGCTCTTGAGCTTGTACTCGTCCAAAATATCCGGCAGAATTTTTTCTTCCGTGCGAATGCGCATGCCCGCCGGAATGCCTTCAACCACAACGGTGCGACCGCCAAAGCCTTTCAAAATAAAGCCAATCTTTTCCAGCAACGGATAAATGTCCAAAAGCAGCGCATGGTCCTCAATATTCAAATCCAGTGTGTGCGGAAACAACAACTGCTGCGACGGCGCGTCGCCCTCGGCAAAACGTTTTTTCACCTTTTCGTACATGATCCGTTCGTGCGCCGCATGCTGATCAATGATCACCAATCCGCTCTTAATTTGCGACAGCACATATTTATTGTGCAGTTGCCACAACATGGCGCGTTCAGTGTCGTTTTTTTGCTGGGGCGTCGAAACCGCCGGTGAGCCCGCCGGATCAAACCCACGAGGCGCGGGTGACGCCCGCTCCGGCCGGAACCCTCGCTCAGACCGCGACCGGAGCGGGCCTGCCGGCAGGGGCTCGCCCGGGGTCGTCCGACCAGATCACGTTGTAGAGCGTGTCGCGCTCGACCGGGATGCGCCCGGCGTCGCGGATCCA
>CAYSNA010000398.1:0-5371 GCA_964432185.1 uncultured Cytophagia bacterium | reverse complement strand
CGTGCTGACCTCTGTTGTGGGTGAGGGAGACGGCGATGTCTCGGTGTCCGTGCGTATGGGATTGATAGATGGCGAAAAATCATCATCCGCCGGCGTGCAGCTTGGACTGTGGAACGCGGAAGATCAGGATGTGCGTGCCTTGTGCTATTTTGGCCGTGGGCTTGATGTCGGCGTAACATCGGATGGTGAACTCGTGTTGGGACAAACAAAAGCGGCGTTGCCGGAGGATTTTGATCTCTCAGATTTTGTCTTGAGTGTTGCTGCGACATCGGCGGACAATGGATTCCTGGTAAAAGTGACAGCGACCGATACCAGCGGCGCCTCCGGTTCCATGACGCTGAGTGATGTTGAGTTTGTTCGCGGTTTGGTGGCGTTGTACAATACACATGCGGAAGCTGGCGAGCCGGACAATTTATCGCATTTTTGGTTTGATGATTTGAGTCTCTCCGGCTCCAAACTGCAGCATCAACCGGAGAATGCTTTTGGCCCCATCCTGTGGTCCATGTACACCCCCAGCCGCGGCGTGATGAAAATGACCGCGCAACTACCGCCCATTGGAACGGATGATACCCAAACTGTTTTGCTTCAACTTAAAAAAGGTGGATGGGAAACTATTGCCGAATCGACCATTGATCCGGCGGCGTTTGTTGCCGTTTTCAAAATAGAGGATTGGGACGCGACACAGGATGTTGATTATCGTCTGGTCTACAATGACAAGAAAGAAGGTGAATGCTTTTATACCGGAACCATTCGCCGCGATCCCGTGGATAAACCTCTGGTGCTTGGCGGCTTGACCTGCCAGTTTGGCACCGGTTTTCCATACACGCCGCTGCTGAAAAATCTCACCGCGCACAATCCGGATATGCTTTATTTTTCCGGCGATCAAATTTATGAAAGCAACGGCGGTTATGGGATTTATCGTTTTCCGGCGGATCTGGCGATCACCAATTATCTTGGCAAATATTACATGTTTGGCTGGGCGTTTGGCGATTTGATGCGCGACCGCCCGACTGTAACGACGCCGGATGATCACGATGTGTTCCAGGGTAATTTGTGGGGCGAAGGCGGTCAGCATAATCCGATCGATTATTGGGAAAAATATCGCGATTCGGTCGGTGGGTATGTGCAGCCTGCCGAGATGGTTGAGGTGGTGCATAAAACGCAGTGCAGCCATTTGCCCGATCCGTATGATCCAACGCCGATGACGCAGGGCATCAGCACGTGGTACACGGACATGGTGTATGGCCGCATCGGTTTTGCCATTGTTTCGGATCGCATTTTTAAATCCGGGCCGGATAACGTGGCCTGGTGGTCCGGGCGTCTGGATCATGTTAAGGAGCCGTTGCCGAATCCATTGGCGCTGGACAAACCGGGGCTGGATTTTCTCGGCGATCGGCAAATGCAGTTTTTACAACAATGGGCGCGTGATTGGCACGGCACGGACATGAAAGTCATGTTGTCGCAGACCATTTTTATGAACGCGGCGACGCATCACGGCGCCGAGAAAATGCCACTGGTGGCGGATCTCGATTCCGGCGGTTGGCCGCAAACGCCGCGCAACGAAACGCTCGAGGTGATGCGGCAGTGTTTCGCCTTTCATATTGCCGGCGACCAGCACGTCCCCAGTTTGATTCAATACGGAATTGAGAATTTTCGTGACGGCAGTTGGGCGTTTTGTACGCCGGCGATTTATGTCGGTTATGAGCGGCGATTCCATCCAGCGGAGCTGGGTATTGATATTCAAAATCCGCCGGAGCATGGACTGCCCAATACCGGCGAATTCCTCGATGGATTCGGTAATAAAAATTACGTTTACGCCATTGGTAATCCCGTGGATGAGCCTCGTCAGTCGCCGCGCTACGCGCATGGTTTAGACAAATCCTCCGGCTACGGCATCGTTCGGTTCGACCAGATCGAACGCACCATCACCGCCGAGGCGTATAAATTTGACGTGGATATCACGGACGACGATCCGAATGACCAGTTCCCTGGTTGGCCGCTCATCATCAGTCAATTTGATAACGATGGCCGTCAAGCCGTCGCATTTTTGCCGGAACTGCATTTTTCCGGACTGGCGAATCCCGTCGTGCACGTGACGGATGAAAATACCGGCGAGCTGGAATATGTCGTGCGCGCCAAAGGCAGCACGTTCAAACCAAAAGTTTTTAGTGAGGACGCGTACAGCGTTAAAATTGGTGATCCGGATTCGGACAAATGGAAGACGCTGGAAGGATTAAAACCGTCGGTAGAGCCGGGAGTGCTGGAGATGCAGTTTTAGACAGAAACCCTGTCAGGGCTCCAAGCCCTGACAGGATTGGCCAGATTTTTCAATCCTAAAAGAAATAATACGCCGCCAGCAATAGTCTGAAATTGCCGACAAAATCAGCATCGGTCACAGTGGCATCGGTGGATTGAGAACCGTAACTTGCGGCTGTATATTCACCCTCAACCGCGAATTGAGTTTTGCCCGAGTTCCACATCACGCGCGGCGCAACGCGATAGATCATGTCAATATCATTGCCGCGCATCCATAGCGGACCATCCACGTCCTTGCCGGCGCCAAGGTTTTGCGTCACACCGGCAAACAAGCCAAACGCCAGGCTGCCGCTGCTTTCAATGTCAGTCCATGCGGACATAATGGTGGTCGGCACATACGTTTCTTCACCGCTGCCTGCCGCCAGAGTTTCCACGCCATAACCGCCGAGCATCAGATGATCGGTCAGGTTCTGACCGTACACACCTTCGATTCTCCAGGTGAACGAGGGTAATTTGAAATTCGCGAACGCCAATGCCGATACGCCGCTGACCGTATTCGTCGCTTTGTATCCCGCCACTGTTTCCAGTCGTGGTTTTAACATTTTCCAGTCACCACCGAGTCCGAGCACCATTTTTTCAGTATCCCATTGCACTTGCACATGCATGTTGGGGATGGCCGAGTTACGCAGATATTTTGTGCTCGCGCCATCCGGGCCCATACTGACAAAATCCCGTTGCGCAATGGCCGCCGCAAGAATGCGCGCGTTGCCGGTTTTGTAGGTCCAGCGGATTTGTGGATTTCTCGAAAACGGCTGAAACGGCGCGCCGGTGTTAAACGATATGACGCCGGGGAAACAGGAAGTCACAAACATCGGATGCCAATACTGACCAATCAATAAACTGGACTTGTCCCAGACTAATGTTAAAAAAGCATGCCGTAACCGAAAGCCGTTAATATCCGAATCCGTGGTGCCGAAAAACGCCGCTTCAATCAAACCGCCGGTTTTTGCGCCAAAGGCGTCCGGACCAGTAATGGCGCCCTTGAGGCGCGTTTGAATGGCCAGAATGTTAAAGTTCACACCTTCGTTGATGTCTTCGCCGTCAGCATCCAATTTGGGACCGGCCGGATAAAGCAGGTAATGGCCATCCCGCGCCGTGACCGTTTGGCGGGTATCCCAAATTGCATCGGTTTTTACAAAGCCGGAAAAGCGGATTCCAAACGTATCGTCTGCCCACAAAAATCCGGACAGACAGAGTCCAACCACAAAGCATAGAACAACTCGTCGTACCATGATGTGCTCCTCATCCAAGTATGGTTTACATAAAGTTTTGATGGATTTAAAAGGCTTGTAATACTGGTCCTGCCATTGAACCAATAGTGCGTAAAAGATCGGGTGAATGATAAACAATTCGTCTACAAAAGGCAAGCATGAATCACAAGTTTGGTCATGAATTGCCGGATTTCGACTTGTCAATTCGCGAAATTTTTCTATTTTGTACACGTACATCATGGATGTTATTATTGAATCCACGAGCATGTAATAGAGTGGAGTTTGTATGAAACTGGTCATTTTGTCGCTGTTGTTGTGTTCCCCTTTATCCGCTCAATCCTTTTTTGCTGATGGCACGTTTCACATCATCTCATCCAGTCACCAGGATATCGGCTGGGAGGATACGCCGCAAGCGTGCACGGCCTATCGCGATACGGCCGTAATTTCCCCGGCGCTGGAGCTGCTGGCTCAAAATCCACGGTATTGTTATTCTGTTGAAGCCACACTGAGTCTGCTCGAATATCTGGAGCGGCATCCCGAAAAAAAAGATAACATTCAAAAGTATGTTGAATCCGGTCGCCTGGAGTGGGGCGCGACGTATAACCAGCCGTATGAATCCATGTACTATGGCGAGGCGCTCATCCGTCAAACTTATTTTGGACGAAAACTGCTAAAGGACTTTTTTCCGGATGCCAATCCGCGTGTGTACTGGAATCCCGATATTCCGGGGCGCGCCATGCAAATGCCGCAGATTTTGAAAAAATCCGGCATCGATTATATGATGATCAGCCGGCATGGTGAGGGTTTTTTTGAATGGGGCAGTCCGGATGGCAGCTCGGTGGTGGCGTGGTCACCCGGGCATTATTATAATGCTTCGCGGCAAATGTTAAATGTTGTTGATGACCATTCTTTGGAACTGAAAAACATAGACGACATCGCCGAAACCTATAAAAACTATCTTGCCGAATGGACGCCTTATTACAAACAGCATCATCTGCCCCCGGTTTTTGGCGGACTCCTGTCACGCGATATGTTTCGCCCGATGAACCTTGACGAGTTTTTTGAGGAATGGAACTCGACCATTGCGCCGAAAAACGATCTGCCGCACATGCAGTATTCAACGATTGAAAAATTTCTTGATGCGGTGATGGCCAGCGAACCATCATTAAAAAAGCTCGTCGGCGAGCGGCCGAATATCTGGTTGTATATTCACGGGCCAACACATCATAAAGCCTTGAGCGCCGGACGAGCGGCGGCGCGACTTCTCGTGGCCGCTGAAAAATTCTCGACCATTCGCAGTTTGATAGAAAATGACTGGTCCACCTATCCGCAGGACACGTTTGACAACGCATGGATGGATGCCATTTATCCCGATCACGGCTGGGGCGGCCATAACGGTCATCTGACGGATGGGGTATTTCGACAAAAATTTGAATCTGCGCGAGATGCCGGACAAGAACTTTTTGATGATGCCGTCAATGCGATTTCCAAAAAGGTAGCGACAAAACAAAACGGCATCCCACTGATCGTCTTTAATCCGATGTCCTGGAATCGCACCGAGCCGGTGCAATGCACGGTCAATGTGGATGGTCGAGCGTACCCGCACCTTGGTACGGACTTGAACTATAAGGTCGTTGATGAGCACGGCGACCGAATGCCGCACCAGGTGATCAGTGGCGCGGAATCGGTTAATGAACTAAAAATAATTTTCCATGCGCCAAATGTGCCGTCCATGGGATACAAAACATTTTATCTTGTTGCTAAAGATACAACGGATGTGGACGACTCCATACCTCTTCAACCTGAAAATACGTTTTATAAAATTGAATTCGGCCAGGGCGGTA
>CAYSNA010000397.1:0-5377 GCA_964432185.1 uncultured Cytophagia bacterium | reverse complement strand
TGATGTGGCGGAGCCAGCGACAAGCGCTCGAGGTCAATCCTGAGGCCGTGGGCGATTACGTAGAATCGGAAAAATATGGCGCGAACATTTTTCACCAGTGGGTATTGAGAAAAAACGTGCGGCTGCAAACACGGGCGTCCTATTTTTATAATTATTGGAAAAACTGGTTTCATGACAATATAACCGCGTCCACGTCCAACAAACCGGGCGTTGAGATTCAGGGCGATTGGCAAATAACTGAAAAGAACTCGCTCATTTTTGGTACGGAAGGCTCGTGGGATTTTGTCAGCTCCGGTCTGGTCGGCGATCATACGCAATACATTCTCGCCGGCTATATGCAGGATGAAATGGAAATGATCAAAAATGTCAATCTCACGCTGGGTTTGCGCTACGACTATCAATATGTCAACAATGGCTTTAGTGATTCGCAACTGAGCCCGAAAGCCGGGCTGGTGTGGCATGCATGGGAGCATCTGCGATTTCGCGCGTCTTCCGGTCAGGGATTTCGCGTCGCCAGCATGTCCGAGCGTTTTCCGGACGGTCTTTATTCCGGCTTGACGATTATTCCGAATCCGTTCGTCAAATCCGAACGCGCCTGGTCGCATGAAATTGGCGTCAACTTTAATCCCAGTCCTTTTATTTATATTGACGTTGCCGGATTCTGGAACGATTACTGGGATATGATCGAACCCGAAGCGGATGACAATCAGATCATTCAATTCAGCAATCTGACGCGCGCGCGGATTACCGGCATTGAAACCAATATAAAAATGATTCCACACCACAATTTTATGCTTGATGTGGGATATACCTGGATGGATCCGTATGACATCGGCGCGGATCGAGTACTGGCCTATCGTCCACGGCATATTTTAACATCAGCGTTCACCTACACATTGAAAAAGCTGGAACTCGGCGTCGATTATCGTTTTGTCTCCGAATTTGAATATCTCAAACTTTATGAAAATGATGATCGTGTTGACCAGCATATTTTGAACCTCCGAGCGGCGTATAATCTCGGCGCGATCAGACTCGGATTTAACGTCAATAATGTGCTTAATTACAATTATATTCAGATGGAGCGCACGCTGATGCCCATCCGCCATTATGTACTGACGCTGTCATCTAGACTATAAGTTTGACGAAAACAATACAGAACACAGCGCAGTCTCTGGCCGCAACCAAACAATTGCCCACGGAACACGCTGAAAAACACGAATAGAATTTCGTGGTGCCGTATTCCGCGAGCAGGTTTCTTGTAGCAAAAAAACCAATAACTGTGCAAAAAAATACGATGTTGCGGATGTGTGTCACGAATTCCCTTTATGATGATCGTTGGGCATGCGTTCGAAGAGTTTATCGGTCCCGTGACAAACATCCTAAAGCATTTTAAGTCCAGGATTAATATTCTGGAACATCTTTTTCTTTCAATCTATGTGTCCTGATACGAATGAATTATTCCGGACCATGTTTTTGTTTTACCTGTCCGGGCAATTGGAGAGATTTGTAGTTTATAACTGTAACAATGCACCAATGAATCCGTTATTATTGAACAAATCCGCAAATAAATTGACTTTGCCTGCAGACAATCTTACATTTTGTATTGACAAATTTAACTTCAAGGAGTGAAAAAATGCGCACTCTATTATTTTTTGGAGTGATTCTTATGACTGGAATCGTTTTAACGGGATGCTCCAATCCTTTTCCGGACAAAGCACCCACCGAAGATGTCAAGGCCGAGTTAAGCAAGCTCGCGCCCGTGGAACTTGAAACCGATCTCGACGGCCTGTCCACCGGCGATCTGCACGCCCTGCAAAAACTGCTCGAGGCCTCAAAACTCATCGACGATCTTTTTCTCCAGCAAGTCGATCCAAACAATCCGCAGATAAGACAAGAGCTTGAAGCCGCCAACCTGCCCGATCACCTGGCGCTTTTTGATGTCATGTTTGGCAAATGGAATCGTTTGGTTGAAAACGAACCGTTTCTCGATCACCACGAAAAACCGGACGGCGCCGGATTTTATCCAGCAGACATGACAAAGGAAGAATTTGAAACATTTGTCGCGGAACACCCGGATCAGGCAAAAGCGTTCAAAAGCGAATTCACCGTGATCAAGCGCGATGGCGATTTACTTGTGGCCGTGCCCTATCATCAAAATTATAAAGAGCAGGTCGAAAAAGTAGCCGCGCTTTTAAAAGAAGCCGCGGATTTGACGGATGATGAAACACTGTCGACCTTTCTCAAACTTCGCGCCGACGCCTTTTTAACCGATGATTATTTCGACAGCGACATGGCGTGGATGGATTTGGCCGGCGATCTGGAAATCGTCATTTCGCCTTATGAAGTGTACGAAGACGCCATGTTCAACTACAAAGCGGCGTATGAATCTTTTCTCTGCCGCGTGGATCATGAGGAGAGCCAAAAACTCGAGACCGTGGCGAAATATCTCAACGAGATGGAAGCCAATCTTCCCATCGCTGAAACGCACAAAAATTTTGACCGCGGCGCCTCCTCGCCCATCAAAGTGGTGAATGAACTTTATGCTGCCGGCGACACCAAAGCGGGCATTCAGACCACCGCCTTCAATCTGCCGAATGACGAACGCGTGCGCGAAGCCAAAGGCTCGAAAAAAGTTATGTTAAAAAACATTGCCCACGCCAAGTTTGATAAATGCTGGATTCCGATCGTCAACACCATTTTGTCGGAGGAAGCGCTGGAGCATGTGTCGTTTGACGCTTATTTCAACCATGTGCTCATGCACGAGATGAGTCACGGCCTTGGCCCCGGCAACATTACGCTTAATGGCCGCGACACCTCGGTGCGCGACGAGTTGAAAGAACTCTATTCCACTATTGAAGAATGCAAAGCCGATGTGCTCGGTGTGTGGAATTTAAAATTTATGATCGATAAGGGCGTGTTTCCGGCCGAACTGGAAGAACAGATGTACGCCAGCTATCTCGGCGGTATGTTCCGCTCCATTCGTTTTGGCATTGATGAGGCGCATGGCGGCGGCGTCGCCATTCAGTTCAATTTCCTCATGGAAAAAGGCGCGTTTTACGTCAATGACAACGGCAAACTGAATTATGACAAGGATAAATTCTGGAAGGCGTTCACCGAATTGGCGAGCATGCTGCTCACGCTGCAAGCATACGGCGATTATGACGGCTCAAAAGCGCTCATCGAAAAATATCGAAAATATACGCCGGTGATGGAAAATTATATCGAGCAGCTCAAAGACGTGCCGGTGGATATTCGCCCGATTTATCCGTTGGAAGAAAAACTGGCGGAGCTGCTTTAATCATTTTGCGTGATGGAAGCACAGCTTCTTGTGCCCGTTCTATCCCAGGTACGACCTGGGATTGCGGAGAATAAATTCGAATCCTTTATGTGCATTTGAAATCTAATAAATCACAATAATTCCCCAATTAACCAAGAAAGGGAAAGCAATGAAAAAGGCAGGGTTACTTGTGATGTTATTTTCTCTATTATTTTTTCAACCCGATGTATCGGCGCAAAAAGAACGCGCAGACATCGAGGATCAGTACAAATGGGATCTGACCGATTTGTACGCCAGCGACGACGCGTGGAAAGCGAAAAAGGATGAAGCCGCCGCGCAGTTTGATAAGGTTCTGGAATTTAAAGGCAAACTCGGATCATCTTCATCCGCACTCTTCGAATGCCTCAAATTCGACAGCGACCTCACGCGCGAGCTTGTGCGTCTATACATTTATGCTTCCCAAAAATCTGATCTGGATACACGCGAATCTGGGCCACAGGCCATGAAACAACAAATGCAGCAATTGTTTACGGATTATGGCGCAAAGGCATCTTTTGTTGATCCGGAGATTTTGGAAATCGATGCAGCAACGATCGATAAATTTATCACCGAAGAAAAAGGCCTCAAGGTCTACGAATTTTACCTCAAAGACTTGCAGCGTAAAAAAGAGCATCGTCTGTCTGAAAAAGAGGAAAAAATTCTCGCCAACGCCGGTCTTATAACCGGCGAGTCGAGTAACATTTACGGTATTCTCACCAATGCTGATCTTCCCTATCCGGAAGTTGAATTGACCGACGGCACCAAAGCGACGCTGTCATCCGCCGGTTACGCCAAACATCGCGCTTCAACCAATCGTGCGGATCGTGAACTGGTGTTTAATGAATTTTTTGGCGCATTGAAGCAATTCAGCCGCACGCTTGGCTCAACGATGTCGGCGAACATCAAATCTCACTTGTTCGCCGCGCGTTCGCGCAATTATGATACCTGTCTTGAAGCCGCTCTCGACGCCAACAACATCCCGACTGATGTTTATATGAGCCTGGTCGAAAACGTCAATAAAAATCTCGATTCGTTCCATCGCTATCTCGACATCAAACGCCGCATGCTGGGCGTCGATACGCTGAAATACATCGACATGTACGCCCCGACAGTAGACGGCGTTGACTTGAAATATTCTATCGATGAAGCATATGACATCGTTAGCGAAGCACTGGCTCCGCTTGGCAAAGAATATGTCGGCACTATTGAAACAGCCGCGAACAATCGCTGGATTGACGTCTACCCCACCACAGGCAAACGTTCCGGCGCCTATTCCAGCGGCAATGCGTACGATGTGCACCCGTACATCCTGATGAACTACAACGGCAAGTACGATGACGTGTCGACCCTGACGCACGAGCTGGGACACACGATGCATTCGTACTTCTCGAACGCCGCGCAGCCTTGGATCCGTTCACACTATACGATCTTCGTCGCGGAGGTCGCCTCGACGTTCAATGAGGCACTGCTCATCGACCACATGCTGAAGACCATCGATGACGATGCCGTCAGACTTTCGTTGCTTGGGCACGAGCTCGAAGGGATGAAGGGAACCGTGTTCCGACAGACCCAATTCGCGGAGTTCGAGCTGAGGATGCATGAGCGCACCGAACAAGGCGAAGCCCTGACGGGCGACGACTTCAGTGCCATGTACCAGGAGATCGTCCGCACAGCCTACGGTCATGCCGACCGCATCTGCGTCGTCGACGACGAGATCAAGGGCGAGTGGGCCTATATCCCGCACTTCTACTACAACTTCTACGTCTACCAGTACGCAACCTCTTACACCGCATCATCGCTCCTGGCGGAGCGTGTGCTGAACGGCGACCGAGACGCGACGATGCGATACCGCGACCTGCTCGCCTCCGGCGGTTCCGAGTACCCCATCGAGCAACTCCGAAAGGCTGGAGTGGATATGACCTCAGACGAACCGCTCGCTGCCACGATGCGGCGCATGAACCGTATCATGGATGAGATCGAGACACTGTTGAACCGGATGGAGCGCTGATGCCGACCGACCCCGTACGAACGACCGACGTCATCCTGCTCGCCGCCGGCCCG
>CAYSNA010000396.1:0-5398 GCA_964432185.1 uncultured Cytophagia bacterium | reverse complement strand
GGAAACTACTCGATCATCGGCATCCCGCCCGGTAATTACTCTGTTGTTGTGACAATGATGGGTTACAAAAAGACCCGCATCCAGGATGTTCAGGTGAAAATCGACTTGACCACGCCGTTGGATGTCAATTTGCAATTAACCGTTCTCGACGCCGGGGAAGAAGTCACTGTTGTGGCTGAACGCCCCATTGTGCAGATGGACATGACGTCATCGCTGTCATCCGTAGCGGCCCAAGAAATTCAGGCGCTGCCGGCTGAGAGTATCAGCGAAGTGCTCGGTCTGCAGGCCGGTGTCGTTGATGCCGGCGGCATCCACATCCGCGGCGGTCGTTCCAATGAAGTCGCTTACTGGGTGGACGGTGTGGCCACAACCAACGCCTATGACGGCGGCAATACCTCCAATATCGAGAATCCGGCTGTTGAAGAACTCCAGGTGATTTCCGGTACGTTCAATGCAGAATACGGTCAGGCCATGTCCGGTATCGTCAACATTATCACCAAAGACGGCGGCTCGAAATACCACGGCGATATCACCGGTTATCTTGGCGATTATGTCAGCAACGATAAAATGTACGGCGTCGCCAAAAGCGTGACCGATGTTTTTGATCCGGTGACCGAGGATTTTCTTTACCAGGAAGTTGATGAGGAATATCCGCTGAGAGGTTTGAATCCGGTTTACAACTTTCAGGGAAGTCTGAGTGGTCCGGTTCCTTTTACGAACGACAAGGTGACCTTTTTCGCCAATGCCCGCTACTATAAACGAGAAGGCTATCTGTACGGCCGTGATTGGTTCAAACCGCAAGGCATTCCCGGTGACAGCTCGCTCATTCCGATGAACGGCAATGAACGCGTTTCCGGCCTCGGAAAATTGTCCTGGAGAATGACGGACGCGATGAAACTGACCTACAGCTTTAATATTGCCGATAGCTACAATCCTCGCAGTTATGACCGGGTTTATAAATATGTCCCGGAAGGCCGAAATCAGTCTTTCAATAACACCCAAACACACCTGTTGAGTTTTAACCATGTGTTGTCTGAAAATACCTTTTATGAACTCAAGATTAACCGCATGTCTACAGAGGGCAAAAGCTATCTGTATGAAGATTTAAATGCCCGCCCGAATTGGCTGGTCACTTACCAAATGCCGACCGATACCACCGGTGCAAATTTCCAGCCTTATACATTTGATCCGAACATTGAGAGAACGTTGCTGGATAGCATCGAGTATTATGGCTATTCCTACAACTGGCATCCGGATCCGAACAATTATAAAGGTTACGTCCATGCCGATTCATCCCGCGAACCGACCAGTTACAGCTATCTGCGCGCCGGTACGGATCTGGGTCGCAGTTGGTCACGAACGGCCTACTGGATCGCCAAGTTGGATCTGACGAGCCAGGTGAATCAGAAAAACCAGGTCAAGGCAGGCCTTGAACTTCGTTTGCACGAGCTGGAACGCGACAGCTACGGTTTGATCTCGGCGATTGACCCGGTGGACAGCGTGCAGGTTGTGCCTTTCAAACCGGCGGTGCCGGATATTGGCTCGCCAAGCCGATCCATCTACACCGACCCGCGCAAACCCATGGAAATCTCGGCGTATATTCAGGATAAAATTGAGCTCAAAGATCTCATCATGAACATTGGTATTCGTTTTGATTATTTTGACGCCAATTATGTTGTCCCCGCCGATCCTGAAGACATCAATGTCTACAATCCGTTCAAGTACGAGCATATTTATAAAGACTTTGATGAATCGATTGCGTCCGGCCTGGAACCCGAACAGTTTGAGGCCTATCTTGCCGGTCTGGATGAGTATAGCGTGGAAGAGCGCAAAGACTTTATGCACAAAAAAGTTGATCCGAAAATGCAGATCAGCCCGCGTTTGGGTATCGCATACCCGATTACCGACAGAGGCGTGATCCACTTTTCTTACGGGCACTTTTTCCAAATGCCGACATTCCAGTATCTCTACGCGCGCCCCGATTTTATCGTCAGTAGCGGCGGCAGCCAGACAATCATTGGAAATGCCGATCTGGAAGCCCAGCGTACAACACAGTACGAAATTGGTTTGCAGCAGCAAATCGGTACCAGCATGGGTATTGACGTGACCCTGTTCTATCGCGATATTCGTGACTGGGTTGGTACGTCCGCGCCAATTGAAACGTACCGCTCCGGCGTGCTGTATGCTCCGTATGAAAACAAGGATTATTCCAACGTTCGCGGTATCACCTTTAAAATGGATCAACGTTTTACCAATAATATTTCCTTCCAGTTGGATTATTCCTGGATGATTGCCGAAGGTACATACTCGAATCCTAATGATGCCTTTAACGCGATTAATGCCGAACAGGAACCGCAAAAAACACTGGTTCCGATGGACTGGGATCAGCGGCACACGTTAAATGCCCAACTGATTTATCGTCTCAAAGGCTGGACCGCGTCGATGATCGGACGCTACCAATCTGGTTTGCCGTACACACCGAGTTTTGCTCGCGGTGCTTTTGTTGGCGGCGCCCAGTTGAATGGTTTGCCTGAAAACAGTGAAGTCCGTCCCGATCGCGCTTCTGTTGATTTTCGCCTCGAACGTGAATGGCGACTGAAGAGCGGATTGCGTCTGGGTGTCTTTGCCTATATTGACAACTTGTTCGATACCAAAGCCATTACCGGCGTCTATTCGGATACCGGTTCGCCGGACTATACGACAAATCCCAAACTCAGTATGGTAAATTATGATGCACGCCGCATTAGCACACCCGTGGACTATTTTACCCGTCCAACGAATTACATTGCGCCGCGCCTCGTTCGCCTCGGTTTGCAGGTTGGTTTCTAATTGATAACAGGAGATGAGTATGTATAAATTGAAAGATAAAGTCCTTGTATTGATCGTCGCTCTGTTCTGCGCCTCCGGCCTTATGGCGCAGGTGACGATCGATCAGCTACATGGCGATCAAACATGGTCCATGCCCGGTCTGCATTCGGGCAACCAAATCCGAACATGTTTCTATAACGATGGTATGGTCGGTGACCGCCAATCGGATGAGCTCGGCATGGAATGGCCGATCAACTCCGGTTACGAATATCTGTCCAAATCCGCCACGATGATTGCCGGTGAAGTCGAGGTGATCGATGACAGTACCGGCGGCATCAAAAGAATCGTTATTAACTCGGAAGGTAACGGCAGTTCTCCGGGTTCGCTTGGCAACGCCAGCTCGGGTGACGTTGATCCCAACACCGGCGACTGGTGGACCATGGCGCCGTTGCCCTACTTTGCCAATCAATTCCCCGAACCGGATGCGAACGGCAACGAACGCAAACGACAGGTGGCGATGAGCCATTGGCCCTGGTCCTGGCCGAGCACCTGGCCCGACAAGTTTGACGACGTCATTGATCCCGGCTGGGCCGGCTCCTGGAACGGTTATTTTGGTAAAAACGTGTTGAATGCCGACCAGGAAAGTTATTATGTGATGGACGACTATCAAAACCGTGAATGGCCGTTTTATCCGGATTCCACCGATCTGAGCCGCCGCGGTCTCGGTATTCGCGCGACTATTCGCCAGTTCCAGTGGTCCAATGTGCTGGTTGAAGATACCTTCTTTTTCCTGTACGATGCGACCAATATCGGCACCTATGAGCATGACAAAATGGTGTTCGGTACGGTTTACGGACCGAATATCGGTATTGACAGCGATGATGACGGTGGCGCGTTCATTCTGTCAGAGAACCTCGGCTACCAGTTTGATGAAGACAATATTGGATCCGGCGGCTGGACGCCGGTTGGTCTGTTGGGCGCCGCCTTTTTTGAATCTCCCGGTAACCCGTTTGATGGTATTGATAATGACGGTGACGGTTTTCTTGGCTCCGGCCTAGTCATTACCGAAGAAACGTTTGCGCCCAGAACCATCAATCTTGGTGATCCAATCATCCTCACTGATTACAGTACTTTTGAGCGCACTCAGAGCACCATGACGGCCGAAGGCGTGCGAATCCGCTATCTTGGTCGCGACTATTTGATCAAACCCGGAGATTTGGTTGAGGAAATCCAAAACGACCTTATCGATAACAACCTCAACGGTCTTATCGATGAAAGCAACGGTTCGATTTTTGGCAACGACGATGGCAGCGGCGAAATGATCGAAAACTTTCTCTTTGTTGGTTTGAAAGCGGTTGATTATTTCACCGGCGCCGGCCTGGACAATGTTCTGATCGATGAACGCCGTGATGACACGATCGACAACGATGGCGACTGGAATATTCTCACAGACGACGTCGGTCTCGACGGTGTGCCGAAAACCGGTGACTATGGCGAAGGCGACGGCATGCCCACTTCCGGCGTCGGCACGTTGCTGCCGGGCGAACCGCATATCGACAAAACCGATATCGATGAATCCGACATGATCGGTTTGACCTCGTTCAATATTCACGAACCGTGGACCATCTATCCCATTTATGACGATCAGATTGTGTGGGATGAGGCTATTCGTCCCGGATTTTTGAATGAAAGAGCCCAGGGCGGTAATACCGATATTTTCCTCGGTTCCGGTTATTTCCCGTTGCAGGTTGGTGATACGGAACGATTCTCCATCGGCGATATTATGGCTTATGGTCCTGATGAAGACGAGCTGATCCGCAACAAACAATACGCTGAAAAAACCTATCTCGAAAACTATAATTTTGCCAAGGCGCCGAATTTGCCGACGCTCAAACTTATCCCCGGCGACGGTCGCGTAACCCTTATTTGGGATACCTACGCTGAAGAATCGGTTGATCCGATTACCGGTGACGACTTTGAAGGCTACCGCATCTATCGTTCCACCGATCCCGGTTGGAATGACATGCAGGAAATCACCGACGGCTACGGCTCCGGTCGTTTCCGCAAACCGCTGGCGCAATTTGACCTGAACAATGGTATCAAGGGATATTCCGAACTTGATATTGAAGGCGTCCATTTCTGGCTGGGTGATGACACCGGTATCGTCAACTCCTGGACAGACAGCACTTGCGTCAATGGCCAAACCTACTATTACGCCGTCACCGCCTTTGATCATGGTTCGGATACGCTGGGTATTGTGCCCTCTGAAACAGCAAAATATATCTCCATTGACAAAACCGGTCAGGTTGTGGACAAAGGCACCAACGTTGGCGTTGCCCGTCCGGAAGCGCCGTCTCTTGGATTCCAGGAAGCCGGCTTGTCCGCGGTTACGCTCGCTCCCGGTGGAACGGCGACCGGTCGCGTTGCTTTTGAAGTCGTTGATCCGACGGTCATCAAAGACGGCAGCGAATACCAGGTCGTTTTTGAAGATACCATCGTCCAAAATGATGCTGGTCGATTCGTCATGGGAACGAAAAACTTTATTTTTATCAACGCCACCTCAGGACAAGTGTTGATCGACAATAGCACA
>CAYSNA010000395.1:0-5409 GCA_964432185.1 uncultured Cytophagia bacterium | reverse complement strand
GGTCCGGGCACGCAGTAGGTGCCGCCCTTGGCCACCGGAAAAAACGTATCGATGATACGAACTTTGGTGGTCAACGGTTCTTTCGGCATTAATCTTTGTTTGTAGGCCTGGATCGGAATTTTCACCGGCCAGTCAAATGACAATTTTAAATCGCGAGTATTGCCGCGATCATCTTTAATCATTGCGATTTTTTCGACAACCGTGTACTCGCCGGCCGGAACCATCTCCGTCACTGTCCATTCACCCTTTACGTCAAACGGCACCATGATATAGTGCGTGAACTGGGTTTCCGGCACGGAACCGATGTATTGACCGGCGGAGACTTTATCGCCGACTTTGGCAATGGGGGTAAATTCCCATTTCTTTTCAGCATTAAGAGCATCAAGGATGACGCCGCGCGGCAGGAAAAAGCCGTGCTTTTCGGCCAACTGCGGCAGTGGATTTTGCAAGCCGTCGTAAATCTGCTGCAACAATCCCGGGCCCAATTGCACGGACAACAGATCGCCCGTAAACTCGACCGTATCACCAACCTTCAAGCCCTTGGTGCTTTCAAACACCTGCAAAAAAGCTTTGTTACCTTGGATACGTATTACTTCGGACTTGAGGCGTTCATCGCCCTTAACCGCGTAACCCACTTCGTTCTGCGTGATGTTGCCATCCACAACAACGGTGAGCAGGTTGCTGTTAATGCCCGATATCTTTCCAGTTACTTGACTCATATTTCTACCTTGCTAATTTTTTGAAATACTTCAAGCCCTTTTTCTTTATTATAGAGCGATAACTTTTCGAGAATCTGAAGTTTGAAAAAATAGAGAATGAGGAATTCGAGATCGAAATGAAAATCAGCTTCAACAGCCGAGATCATGTCCCAACGGCGTTGCAGCAACGCTTTTTCAACCTGCAGAGGATTGCCGTCTTTGATGAGGGACACGTTAAATGATTCGGGTTTATAATCCACACCCTCTTTTTGCGCTTTGCGCCAGGCGGCGAGGTCGGTGCGGAATTTATATTCCTGTTCAACATAATTTTTGAGCAGCTTTGGCGCGGAAATGCCAATGTCCGTAGAATCGTAACGCGCGTTGGAAAGAATGGCAAAATCCGTACTGCTCAGCCACTTTTCCGCTTCTTCGAGAAAATACGCCGACGTAATCGCCGGTTCTTTATCCAGATAGAGAAGAGGAAGCTGGGCGACAACATAATAGTATTTATCCATTCTTGGCGCCTAAAATTTCATTCAATTTGGGATTTAAGAAGGATTTGAGGATAGCGGCCAGACTCTCGTCGGTGAAATCATAATAGACATTTTCGTCTTTCACACCAATTTGAAAACCGCCGGAGACATTACTGCTCGGTTTGATGGTAATGCCCTTTTTGACATCCTCAGCCAAACCGGCAAAAAGCGCGGCTTCCAGTTGCGCTTGATCAGTTTCGCTGACGCTGATTTTTACCTCGGAGCCTTTCCATTGATCAACGATCTTGAGGATCATCTCTTTCATAAAATCCGCCGAAAGGCTGGTTTTGGTTTCGCGCTTGAACACGCGATCAAAAAGATCGGTAATTTTGCTTTTGAAGAGGAGTTCGCCGTCACGGGCCGCCTGCTGAATGGCCAGCTCGGCATTGGCTTGAAACTGCTTTGCTTTTGCCTCAGCCTTTGCCGCTGTTTCTTCAGCATCCTTTTTCGCTTTCGCAACAATCTCCGCTGCTTCCGCTTTGGCTTTTTCAATGATCTCACTGGATTCTTTCTGCGCGCCTTCAACGCCTTCAGATTTTATTTTCTCAATGAGACTATCGAGTTTGACTTCCATATTTAGTGCTCCTTATTTCTGGAACGTTTTTCAATTTATTCTTTCGGAAATGTGTTCGAATCACCCAGAGGAGAGAATAAAAAAACAGGATGTTCACGATCCATGGTCTGGAATTGCCTCGTCTGGTCACTTTCTGAATCTTGAATCGGTTAAGTAGGGGCTAATGTAGGGAAACGGCTCAAAAAAATCAACGCAAACCGAAAAAAGTTTGGACGATTGACATTTTTTTACATGGTAAAATGAATCTTTTTTGGGGGACGTGCATCTGTGAGGACAATTCGTAGTACACCTTACCTGGATTCGTAGCACACCTGAGAGGTGTACCACGAGTTTATGGGTGTCGTACACCTTAAGTGTCCAACCACTTTGGGTCGGGAGTTTTAAAAGAAGAGCCGGATGACCTAAATAATGAGCTTTGCGTCAATGTCGCAGCACACCTGCACGATGTGCTACGACATGTTATGTTTTTTCGATAATTATTTGAGACGCGCCAAATCCTGCGCCGCATTGCCCAGCATGATATACGCCGCAGACACATCGATCACATATTCGTTTTCTCCCCATAAAAACGGCCAGTCGATCATATTCTCCGGAAAATCCGGTTTGAGGATAAGGACACCGGGCACAACACCGCCGGCAATAAATGAAAAATCAGCGCGATTGTTGCCGTATGCCTTGGTTTTGGAAAAACGACCGACGCCGGAGACAAAAGAAATATTCGAGGTCGGGTGGCAGCCGAAAATATAATCGAGTCCGCGATAGGTGTATTCGGGGCCGATGAGATCCGGATAGACTTTGTGCAGCAGATAATTGGTAATCGCCCAATTGATGATGCCGCCATTGCCGGCCCAGCCGCCGCGCGAGATCGACACGCCAAACGGATTTTCGGTCAACAGTTCATCATTCGATGCTTTAAATTTTTCGACATAGGGCCGGAGCTGTTCTTTATAGTCGTTTTCCAAATATGGCACCGCCTTGACGGCTTGCGCCATATTCCAGGCGAAACCGCGTTCCATGCCCGGCCACAACAGTTCTTTAAATGTGTCGGCGTACTTTTTATCTTTTGTGCAGAGATAAAGCTGCAACGCCGCATTTCGTTCGCCGGCTGCGGCAAAAAAAGCGGCGCGGCCGTCCTGGGCCGGGCGACGATGTTCATCGTCCCAGGCAAAAATGGCGGTTTTCAAACACTCATCCGCCAGCTCGTCGTTGTAACCGCGCAGGGCACGGCTTGCCGCCGCAATCGCCGCAATGGAGCTGTAATTGGTGCCGGCGGAGCGATTGGTAAAAGCCCAGCGATCATCCGGCGTGCCGCTGTAAAAACCATTCGTTTCGTACGGTTGCAGATCAGGATTGTAAATCAAATTATCGGTCATGGTTGAGCCATCACCGAGATGATGATATTGATGCAGTTCCGGTACAATGATGTCCTGGATCGCAAATCCAAAAGCGCGATGCTGCGCGATCAGCGCCAGCGTGCCCTGCTCAATCTGCTGCAGCAGATCGGGCTGGCCGTCGGGGTGGTGAATATCGACAAAACGTCGATCCTGATCCACCAGCGTTTCATCGCGCTGAATTTCAAAGTATTCCCATGCATCAACAAGATGCATAACCGTAGCGCAGTGCGAACCGGTGCGAATGTCATAATCGCCGGCGTCGAACCAGCCGCCGATGTTTAACCCGGGTATGTGCTCGCCGACCTTGTACTGGGTATCCGTGCTATCGCCCTGGCGAAAACCGTCAAAATGCTGGTGATTGGTCGGCGCCTGCCGGGCGTCATCAAGATGCGCCGCGCCGTGCCAGACGCGATAAGCCTCATTGACGAACATGTGATCCATCTGCACGGGAAACCAGACGTCGAGCGTGGGCTGCCAGATGTTGTCATAGACGTAATCATGAATCGGAAACGAGCCCGTCCGCTGCCCGCCATATTGAATGCAATACAAGCCGTTGTCGGACACCGAGGAAAAATCAAAAACGGCATAGGTATAGCGTAAAAACTCGCCCCATACGTTCACATCGCCGCTATACTTTTCAATCCATTTGCCGCTTTCATCCAGCTTTAACAGTGAAGCTTTAGCCAGCGGTCTATCGTTCCTGTCCAGTTCAATGATGGCGCGCTTTTGTTGACCTGGTACGTAACCCACTTGCGAATGCCCGATCATGGGTTGCCTGGTCCAGTTTTCGATTATCGATGGCGTGAGAATCCACTCGACGACCGTTCCGGTTTTGCCGGCAGGAATGAGCGTGCGCACGACAAACCAGCCGTTTTGCGCCACGCTGCGACCGTCGAGCAGCATCAAGTCGCCGGTGAGCGATTCGATGTGAATGCGGCAGATGGGATCATCCGGTGCTAGAACGAGACTTTTTCCGACGGCAAACGGTTTGGGTTCAACATATTCGCCGCGTCCACGATCGTCAAAAGTGGAATGGCCGGCAAATTGGCGCAACTGACTGTCGGCCGGTTTGACCTCCATTTGGCTAAACGGGTAACGCGGGAACGCGCCGACCTGACCGTCCATCAGGTAATATTTTTCAAAATAAGTGGAAGGCAAAAATTCGATATTAAGCCCGGCTTGTCCTTCCAGTTGGCCGGGCAACGGCTTGTCCAGCAGGACGCTGAAACGAACGCTCTCCCCTTCCGGCTGAACAACAAGGCGGGAATCAAACTCAAAATCCTCATAACGCAGCACGACATCGATGCTGTTGTTCTCCCGGTTGACGTTGCGCTCAATAACTTTGGGGATTTGATCCCACTGCTCCGGTGTCGGTTTGAGACGCACAGCGCCGCCGGTCGCCGTGCGTTGTCCATGATGAATCAACAAGGTACCGCCGGTCTTTTCATCGAAAAACATACCGTTGTACTCATTTTCAAACACCAATACATCGAATCCTCGGGATTCAAAATATTCTTTGTCATTGAGTTGCAACCGGCTTTCCGCCAGACTGTTGACGCGTACCACAAAAATCAGTAAAATCGTCAACAAAACCACAATGCTGACACCCCGTTCCTGAAACCTCTGTTTCATCTCTCTCTCCTGATGGTTGATGTGAGTATGTTAATCCCAGGGATTGCGTTTATAATGACCATTCAACGGATGAAGTTCATGCCGGCCATCCACGTAAACCGCCACCCACTCGGCCAGGCGTTTTCCCAGGCGTCGGCATGCCTCGATCTGTTTGTCCTCGCGCGGTTCGCCGGCTTGCGTGGCGCCGTAATGCGCGGTGAATTGTTTTCCGGCATAGTCGGTGACGCCAAAGACCAAAAAGCCAAAATTCATCAAAATGGTCAACAGCGCTTGGCAGGTCAACTCGGCGCCGCCGCCCCAGCCACCTTGCGAGCTGAAGGCGCAGCCGATTTTGCCATCCAGTTTTTGCCAGTCAGGCAGCAGCTCTTCCCAAAACTTTTTCATGTCGGCGGAGACCGTGCCGAGGTGGGTTGGCGAGCCGAGCGCGATGCCGTCGCACCAATAAATATCGTCGCGAGAAGCCTGTTGCACGGACTTGATTTTCACCTCAATATCCGGAATATCTCGCGCACCGTCCGCCACAAAATGCGCCATTTTTTCGGTGTTGCCGCCTTTGCTGAAATATAAAATAAGAATTT
>CAYSNA010000394.1:0-5418 GCA_964432185.1 uncultured Cytophagia bacterium | reverse complement strand
TAAACATTCTGCGCGTCATAATTATGCAAAACAGTAACGCAGGCGACCTGGCCGTCGCCGGTGTAACCGGAGCGTTCGCGGTGCGGACAGTCGCTGGCAATGCCGCCGTGCATGTTGTCCAGTTGACTACGTTTCCAGATTTTATTGATGTCGTTAAAAAGCGGATTCGATGTTTCAAATGTCGCCGATTCTTCAATATAGGTATTGACCATCTCGGCCGTCAGGTTCTCCGGTTTGAGTTCTCCCGGCCAGTTGGAAATTTCAACGGCGCTAAAAACGAACCAGTTGAATCGCGCCGCATAGTTTTCCGGGCCGTCGCCGCGGAAGGTATACGAATTGTCGCCGGAGTAGAGATTGCTAAGATATGTGAGATCAATTTTGTGGCCGGCCGGACCTTCAACATTATTCAAGCGCAGCCATCCGGAGATTTCTGTTCCAAAATCAACGACATAATTACCGTTTTCTTTTTTCTCAATGGTGATGGGCTCAAACCGTTCCGTCACTTTATCCGGGTGCGCGGTGTGCGCCACGAGTGTGCCGTAGGGCGCTTTTCGTAAAACGACGTTCTCCCACTTTGAGTCATCGAAATTAATGGTGTCCCAACCGGGCTGTTCGAGCCGCGCATCATAAAATTCGCCGTGATAAACGAGGTCCATGAGAATGGCGCTTTTTGCAGCTTTCCAGCTCGTATCACTGACAATCACATCCTCGCTGCCGTCTGTGTAGGTGATGTGAATCTGCCCGATGAATCGCGGCGAACCATACGACGCCGTCCAGAATTTGGGCGCGTTGTAAAAGCCGTTGCCGAGAATCGCGCCGACGGCGTTGTCGCCTTTGACGAGCAAATCTTTGATGTCATAAGCGAGATACATCACCTTGTACTGGCGGAAATTATCCGGCAGCGGAATATTGGCATTTGTCAATTCCGGGCGTTTTCCATAATTGGTTTGGTTGGGAACCAGGACATCGTCGCCGACTTTTTCGCCGTTCAGATAAAGTTCGAAATAACCCAAACCCGTCACATACGCCACAGCTTTGGCGACATCCTTTTTCACAGAAAACGTTTTGCGCAGTAACGGCGCCGGCGGCGGCAATTCCTGTGGATAGGCATCCGGGCCGCCGGGCGGTTTGGGCAGCGCTTCTTCACCCTGCCACGGCGCGCCGATCCAGTCAGCTTTCCAGTCCGTTTGGTTCAGCAATCCCATGCGCCAAAACGCGGGCTGACTCCAATCCGACACCTGACCATCTTTATCCCACACGCGCACCTGCCACCAGCATTCCTGGCGGGATGTCAGAACTTTGCCTTTGTATTCAACCCGAATGGATTGATCCGATTCGACTTTACCGCTATCCCATAAATCCGGATTTTCCATTTTATCTTTTGATGAAGCAACCCGCACCTGCCAGGCGGTTTGTTTTTGGCCGCGTTCGTTGTCCTCGGCACTGTTGATCCAGGCGAGACGCGGCTGCAACACATCCACTACGGGCGGATTTTTCAAATATTCGCAGGTGAGGGCGGTGGGCGTTATTTTCGCTTCTGCAATTGTGGTCATCGCGATAATCACGAAAATAATAAAGTTGCTGAACAATACTTTCATGGGGCACTCTCTCAAGTTTGAAGTTATACAGGGTGAAATAAATGTCGCGCAAAGCCGCCAAGGCGCAAAGTCTGAGTTATAATTTGTTTCGCTGACGTGCCGGTTGAATTAATTGGCGATTCCTTTGCGGCTCTGCGCCTTGGCGCGACTTTTAAATTTAGTCCAACACGATCGTCTTCCCCTCGCGCGCACTCTTGATCGCCGCCTCCAGTATTTCCACCACAATCAAATTATTTTCAAGCGATGACAAATCAAACGGCTCTGGTTTTATCGTGCCGTTCAACACAGCGGCAAACCAGGCAAAGGGATCATCAAACGGCGCCTCGCGTTCCGACAGTTTAATCGATGTTTCGGCATCCCTTTCGGCCAAACGATAGCGCATGTCCGAACGATTATCCTGATAAATATAACCGGTCTGCCCGTACACGTGCATATCCTTGCGCGAGAACGGCCAGTTCCACGACGCCTGAATGATACCCTGCATTTTGGGATATTTTACGATAATCGTCGCCTCGTCATCGACTTTGGGATAAACATCCGGTTTGTTGGTTTGCAGCACCGCGGTGACGGCTTGCGGCCGTTCACCCTGCATGAGCCAGGTGATGAGATTGGCGCCGTAACAGCCAAAATCGATGACCGCGCCGCCGCCGTTCAACACGGGATCGGTGAGCCAGTCGAGGAACTCTTGATTCACGCCGATTTCTTTCGGCCCCTGATGACCATCATGCACAACGATTTTGCGAACTTCACCTATCGATTTATCCGAATGAATCATCTCATAGGTTTTATGGTTCGTCGCATACCAGGTTGTTTCGTAATTGGTGAGCAGTTGGACATTATATTCTTTCGCCAGCGCTGCCATTTTTGTCGCGTGCTCTACATTGACGGCCAGCGGTTTTTCCACCATCACATGCACGCCGCGCGGGGCGCATTTCTCAACCGTTTCCAAATGGTCATAAATTGAATTGAACGCGGTGACCGCCTGCGGCCTGGTTGAATCCAGCATCTCGTCAATCGTATCATAAACGATATCCATGGAAAAGCCATATTGATTGGCAAAACGTTGCGCCAGCTCACGGTCGGATTCGGCAATACCAACGATCACAATATCACCGCGATCCTTTCGGCCCAGAATACCGTGCACATGCGAATGCGACAAACCAACAATGCCGACGTTGATCGGCTTGCTCTTCATTTCTTGCGATTGACTAAAACTCATCGACGTACCCGTTAAAATAATTAGAATTGCTAACAGTAAATTTTTCATATTACTCGTCCTTTATAGAAAATCGCCATTGACAAAACATGTTGTCGGGATGATCATCCGGTGGCGCATAAAGACACTCCACCTGAATTTGTTCATCAATCGCCCGGGCAAAATTGACAAACTCTTTTTTGTGCATTTCTTTGCAATGATATTCGCCAAGGCCGCGTTTGAGTCGGGCGACTTGTGTCGGACAACTCGGAACCGACAAGAGAACCTCATCCGCGTGCCGTTCAAATTCATAGCCGATTAAAGCGCACCACGGGTATAACTGCTGCGCTTTGACAAATCCCGCCAATCCTTTTTCCTGAATATCAAATTTTTCAACCAGCTCTTTCGCCGCCAAACCGGAGACACGTTCCCACACCTTTTCATTAATCAGCTCGGCCGTTGGTTGATCAAACATCTCGTTGATATATATGAACCAAAATGAATCCATAACCCGATAATGCCGAAGCAGAAAAAACAGGTACGTTCTCAGTTCGTCGGCCGTCATGTGATCAAAAACTCGCGTATCCATTTTTGCCCTGTATGTTGGGTTGATGTTCGAATGTCGTTATTCACTCTTTTCTAAATATTGACCACCCCGCGGCAGCGGCTGCTTTTGGCCAATATCATCCACATGCACCAGCGTGACATGCGTGGTAAAAACAGCCTCTTCATCACCGTGGCCGGTATCTTTGCGAACAACTGTAACCTTGTACGCCACCGACGTCTGCCCCACCTTGGTGCGCTCGACAATAAATTTGAGGATGGTGCCCTGGCGCACGCTTTTTTTAAATTTAACTTCGTCCATGCCGATGGTGACAAAGTTGGAACCCGGCCAATCGAGCGTGGCGGCCATCCAGGCAAATTCATCCACCCATTTGAGCATATTGCCGCCAAACAGATAGCCAAAGTGATTGAGATGCTCCGGGAGAACGAGTCGGTGACCTTCCATTGTCGAATTCCTTTACGATCCTCGATTTGAAATTTAAAAACTGCCGCTTGTTTAGGTATTTGAAACGGCGATAATTTTTTGATAGTATTTTGAATCGCTCAAAATATCAAGCACAAATCGGGACAGCGATTGACGATTGATGGCGCTTTTTAGCGGTGTGTCATCATTCATATTGACGAGCACTTTGGTCTCACCGCCTTTATCGGTCAGCATCGGCAAGCGGATGGCGGTCCAGTCGACATCCGAGCCGGCGAGCAGTTTTTCTTGTCTTTCGTGATCCCACATGGCGTATTTGATGTTTGTTTTAAAGAGGAAAAGTCTGGCGAAAAACGGCAGACTTTTGGGATCGTCAATGCCAATCACACTCAGGGTGATGAGTCTTTTGACGCCGGACTTTTTCATCGCGGCCAGCGCATTACTAATGCTTTTGGAAATCAAATCTTCGGGCGAGCGCAATTTGGCCCACGGATTATCCGAAACGCGCGAAATATTGAGCGTGCAAATCACCGCATCGCAATCCGTGATGGCGAGTTCGACGGTGTGCGGATCGTATGGCGAGCCCTCCACAATGGTTGCCCTGGATTCGGAAAATTTGGAGGCATCCCGTACAATGGCCGTCACCTCGTGCCCATCCGCTAATGCTTTTTGCAGTATGAGCCTGCCGCTGCGCCCGGTGGCGCCAAACAGTAAAATTTTCATGATCTATCCCTCATGTGTTAATGCTCTTCCTAATAGTTGCAAAAAAGTGCTGTACACCATATCCGGATTGTCGGGATGGCCATCCTCGCCCATGCGCACAATGACCATGTTCCATGACGGCAAAACAATACACTTGTTGTTATTGTGGCCGGAGGCAAAACAACAATCCTCCGGCGCGCCGGGCAATTTCCGCGTCCCATCGGCCAGAAGACCGTTGATCCACCAGTTGAAGCCGTAGCAGCCGGGACCAACTATTTTGGCGCGATCCGTCTCGCCAACCGGAATAGAGTTCGGCACCTGCACGGCTGTTGCCATCTCTACCCATTCCTGAGAAATCAGCTGTTGTCCATTCCAATTGCCTTTATTGAGAAACAGCCAGCCCCAGCGCGCTAACTGTTTGGCATTGAGCGTCACATTGGTGCAGCCGTTGTTGATGGGAATACCATCCAGCTCTTTTTCCGGATACCAAAACCAGTCCCCCATACCGATGCGATCGGTAATTCTTTCACGAAGAAAATCGTGCATGGATTTTTGCAGCACCTGCGTCAACACCAGACCGAACATCATTTGCGCTTCATCCCAATAGGCGAATGCCGTGCCTGGCGCAAAAAACGGTTTATCCGGCTGATAAACTGTCCACGACCAATCCGCATAATGTGCATCGTCCCAGCGGCTGTCACCAACAGCGCTGTAGCCGGAGGTCATAGTTGTGAAATGACGAAATGTGACATCAGGATAATATTCTTTTAAGAGCGGCTCATAATCTGATGCTAAATCATCCAAAGAGATCACGCCATCATCAACTAAAAGTCCGAGCACCGTGGAAGTAAAGGTTTTTGAGCAGGACCAGATATTGTGCACGCTGTCCACATTTTCTCCGGCATCGGCGTAATTTTCTTCCCTAAGAGATATTAATG
>CAYSNA010000393.1:0-5442 GCA_964432185.1 uncultured Cytophagia bacterium | reverse complement strand
CGTCAGCTCCTCCGGCTTGTCGGTAATGAGACTTTGCAGGAAAAAGCGGTTATTCAACTCGTCCGCCCCAATGATGAGGATATGATTTTCATCTGTAGTGTGCTGTGTTGATCTCGGCTCTGGTCCCGGTTTTGTCTTTTCTTCAACCGGCGGCTCATTGTTCCGAACGTTGTGCGGCCCCGGTTTGGCGATGGGCTTTTTGTCGTCATCGGTCGGGAAATTATCCGGAACAACCCGATCAATTTCAGTCTCAAAATCCATTGACGCCTCGTCGTCATTTTCAAAATCATTGTGTTCGTCGGTTTCCGGCGCATACTCGGCGTATTCATCCTCATATTCAGACCGCAACTGTATGGGCTGCTCCGAAGAAAAATTTCGCAGGACGTGCAAAAAGCCAAGTTTGTACAGTTTTACAACCCGTTTAAGAGTGACAATTTCGTTCTCATGGCTATCGTCAATAATTCGACCCAGAGTTCTTTCCCCATCAAACAGTTTCATGAATTCGCGCAACTCGGCATTTATATCTTTTTGAGAAATAATTTTCTTAAAATTTGACGTCGTGATGATGATCGCATCGAGCGACGGCAGTTGTTTCAGCAGTTCGTTTCGCAAATCCATTCTTTTGGCTCCTTGCAGTAAAAGCCCCAAATTACTTATGGCAAATTCATCCTCAATCATCACCTCGGTAAAGAGCATTGAGAAGCGGCCGCGGTTCCAATAGATCATTTTGTAAACAGCTTCTTCGGCGCGCAAAAACTCGGACATGGCACTAATGACGCTGCCCTGACGGAAAACAATTTGCCCGCTGTGTCCGTTTTCATTGTTCAACGTTAAAATGCCGGTTTTGCGTTCGGTGCCCAACACTTCGATTAAATCGATGACCGACAAATCCTCCAGACGACCGTTGAACGTATTGCTGTTATCGGTTTGTTGTTCCCGGCTCGATTCAGTTCGATTTTGCACCATATTCACACGCGCGACAATTTCGCTGACGTGGATCGGCTTGACAATATAATCTTTGGCGCCGAGCTTTAAACTTTTTACCCGATTCCAGACATCACTTTTGATGGATAAAAAGATAACGGATGTTAGGTGGTGATTGGGATTGCGCTGTACTTCTTTGAGGAGTTGAAAACCGTTGATACTGGACGAACTGACCTCGGTGAGCAAGACATCAAAGGCATGGTTGTTGAGTCGATGGATCGCTTCTTCGTTACTCAAAGCCGTGGCGACCAAATACGATGCGGCCTGAAAGTTCGTTTCCAGAACTTTGAGATTTTTTTGATCGCTGTCGACGATGAGTATTCGGCGCTCTTTCATAATGCTTTAAACATATTTAAATTTGCTGCACATTCCAAGGAGATTATAAAAAAAAAGCCGGATGTGAAAGGCATCCGGCTTTACAAAAAATACACTTTTTATTCGGCTACAATTGCGCTTAGAATATTTGAAAATCTATTTTCGGATGCGGATACGTTGTTTTGCTTTTCTTTGAAATAGATTACTTTATCATCGAGTTCTTCAATCGGCATCATCGGCATTTTCGATTTACCGGCGCGATCAAAAACGGCTCGCTGCGACACGTCTGATACTTTGAGTTCCCACCCTTCAAACGAGGTGTATTCGGAACTCCAAAGATAAAGCAACAGTTGATCGCATGACGTGTCCGTCATGACTCGGATTGCTATGCTATCATGGGGAAGGTCATTCAAGTCAAAATCAGATAATTTTTTTTCATGATTTTTACCCGTGCCGTTTGCGGAAAACAATACCTTGGTCTCATACGAGACCGCTTTGGTGCTTTTTGTTTTCACCGGCTCACATACAATCAATCCATAACGAGTATCTTTGGATCGGATGTTTTTCGCCAAATCCAGCACTCTGTTTGACACTGGTTTGACGATTTCCTCGTTTAATTGATTGTAAATACCTTCCAGTTCTTCAAATTTGTCTCGACATTCCTGGCACTGTTGTAAGTGAATTTGAGCCTTTCGTTTTTCAGATTCGCTCAAATTTATGTCCAGGCACAAAGATTCCGTGAGGTCGTCGTATGGACAACCTTGCAAAGTCGCTTGATTTTTTTTCATAGCACGCAGATGTTTTTGCCAAAGTGACCGTTTAGTTTGTTTTTCAATCGTTTGTTTTGATCAAAAAACTAATCTAGAGTACGTGCAAGAAATGAAATTCACGGAAAATATTTTTACAGCAATTCTTTCAAATGCTTGCGAAATTCTTTTTTTGCGACTTTGGCAAGATACTCGAATACCGACCGTTCATTTTGTCGATAATCTCTCTGCGTAAGATCAGGCAGGTAGTGGCGCAGGTTACGAAAATAGGACGAGTTATCCTTTTTTTGAATCAGGTCATTCAAAACGTCACGTAAGGCTTTGGCATAAATATCTGCGCGCTGCTGATCTAATTTATTCGATCGTAAATATTGTGAATGTATTTTTCCTTCTACTTTTTCCATCACCACATCGATGTACGCCTCAATTTCCTTGGTTTCGAGTTCATCAAGCGGTGTGGGTACCATTTCATCGGCTGACAATTTATCTTTGACAGCATTAAATTTCACGCGGCGAATCAGTTTGACGATGGTCTCTAAAGGCAAAAAGTTTTGATATTCATCAAAATCGTGTACCGTGCGTAACAGTTTGCGGATGGAACTGGACACAGAATCCGATGGATTGTAAATATCAATAAAGCGAGTATGGAGCAAATCTTCGGGAATGGCGGGTTGGGAACGACGCAAGTAATCAGCAATAGCGTCAACATCGACAATTTGATCTGGTTCAAGTTCGAGGCCGTTTTTATAAAAAACGTACTCTTTGCCGAGATCCGCAAAACTTTCCAACTTTTCCGAGGTACGGATTGCCACTTTGATATTGCGGACGATTTTTGCGCCCTCGGGATCGCGCTCGCGAAAAATGCGTGACAACTCTTGTTTCGTTTTCCGAACAACCAATCGTCTGGTGAGAATCAAAACGTCTGCGTCCGTTATGTCCTCAAATTCTTCAAACTTTGGCTCATAATATTTGATGAGTTGCGGAAATCGACCAGCGCCGTCACCACTGAACAGTTCAGCAATACAATCGACCGCCAAATCAGCCAGTTCAATGTCGGTATCGGTGCGTTCACCGGAAATTCGTTTGCCAATAATTTCCTGGTATTTCAAGTAGCCGAGTGAAATTTTCTGTGTCAGATTGATAAATTCCACTAATTGTGCCTGACAATAGGTGCCTGCGCAAATGTCGCTGACCAACTGAGCTAAACCGTTCTTCTCCATAATTCCCGATCAATTCTCTTTATATATTCAAGCTATCAACATCCCCGCACATCACTTGTTTATCAATTTCATCACATCGTTGACAGCCATCTTTGCGGGTTTACGTGCTATGCAAAACAGCATCTTGATGACCCGCGTAAAGCAAATTGCATACCACTTCGGGTTTTTAAAAAGTGAGCTAAGTCTATAAAAATAGTAGGGGATTTATGGCAGATAATCTGGAGTGTACCACAAAGTGTGTGTGGTGTCGAAACAGTGTATCACGCTAAAACAAAAATGGGCGGACAATTTGCCCGCCCATATGTCGCAAAACCTGATGAAATTTCTAGCTGCTTTTTACCATCGGAAGCCCGTATTTTTTTGCCTTGCGATAGATGGTCGCTCTGCCGATGCCTAACTGTTTTGCGGTTTTGGAGATATTGCCTTCACATTCCAAAAGAGCCTGACGCAGCGCCTGCTCCTCCAGCTTTTCAATCCAACTGGCCAGCGTATTGTCAGATTCATAAATTCGTTTTTCGCCAAGCGAACGGACGGCCGGCGGTAAATCTTTCACGCCGACTTCGGGACCATTCGCCAAAACAACGGCGCGTTCCATGGCATTCTCAAGTTCGCGCACGTTGCCCGGCCACCCATAGGCCATCAGCAACTCGAGCGCATCTGTGGAAATGCCGCCAAGTTTTTTGCTTTCCTGATCATTATATTTTTGCAAAAAGTGTGCGGCCAGCAACGGAATGTCGTCTTTCCGCTCGCGCAGCGCTGGTAGTTTGATTGGGAATACTGAAATTCGATAGAACAAGTCTTCACGGAAAGAGCCTTCTTTCATGGCTTCTTCGAGATCTTTATTTGTCGCCGAAATAACTCGAACATTAACTTTGATCAATTCACTACCGCCGACACGTTCGAATTCGCGCTCCTGCAAAATACGCAAGATTTTCGATTGGGTCGCTGGAGTCATCAGACCGATCTCGTCGAGGAAAATCGTGCCGCCGTCGGCTTGTTCGAATTTTCCAATACGTCGACCGGAGGCGCCGGTAAACGATCCTTTTTCGTGGCCAAACAGTTCGCTTTCCAAAAGAGATTCCGGCAGCGCCGAACAGTTGACCGCGACAAATGGTTTATTGGCGCGAGATTTAGAGTGGTAGTGTACGGCTCGGGCAATCAACTCTTTTCCCGTTCCGCTCTCACCCTGGATCAAAACCGTGACGTTGCTGTCAACAACTTTTTCAACGGATTTGAACACATCCTGCATAACGCCGCTTTGCCCAACAATATTGTCGAACGTATATTTGTTCTTGAGTTCGGAGCGCAGCTCAGTGACTTCTTTTTGCAGGGAACTATTAATGAGCGCATTTTGTACGGTCACGAGCAAACGGTCGCGCGCAAACGGCTTGGTGAGAAAATCGTACGCGCCCAGTTTCATCGAATTGACCGCGCGCTCGATCGTCCCGTGCGCCGTCATCATAATGACCGGAATGCGGCCATCTTCTTCTTTTATGCGTTTCAGAGTCTCGATACCGTCGATGCCCGGCATCTGAATATCAATGAGACAAAGATCCGGTGGTTCTTCCTTTATTAACTTTAAGCAAGCTTCGCCGCTGAGCGCTGTGTTTATATCATATTTTCGTTCTTTGCGGAGACTTGCTTCTATCATCTTGCAAATATTTTTATCATCATCGACGATTAATATCTGCGGTCTTTTTTTCTCTTCCACTTTGATGTCTCCAATTAGGACAACCTGGCCAGTTCAAAAATCGAACTAACTCTCTGATTATATGAAATCTTGCGAAAAGACGCAAGCATTTTTTGTATAACACTGATACACCTTTTTAAATGGGTATATCAAAGAGAGACAGTAATTTTTCTTCGTGTATGGGTTTTATGTCGATGCGGAGCCTATACCAATGCTCGTCGAGAAGATCGAGCGGAAGCTTTACCCAGTCTTTTTCAGTTGTAACGATAATATCTGCTACCGTTAGCTGTTCTGCAATTTTCTCAATATCATCGGTTTCGTAACGATAATGATCTTTGTACGCTGAAAATCCGACAAGGTTCACACCTAATTTATTCAAGGTGGTGCGAAAACTATTCGGATTGGCCAAACCACAGAAAGCAAAAACCTTTGTTTTATCAAGCCGGAAAGACCATATTTCGCCATT
>CAYSNA010000392.1:0-5443 GCA_964432185.1 uncultured Cytophagia bacterium | reverse complement strand
CGCACATTTTTAACGCACAACTTGATGCGACCTTTCCGGCGTCGCTATCCCACAAAACCATAACAACACTTTTACGCGGAAAACTTGGATTTCATGGCGTGGTCATTTCCGATGATTTATTGATGGGCGCCATCACCAAGGAATACAGCCTGGAAGAGAGTATTCAATTGGCGATCAACGCCGGCAATGACATTCTGCTCTTCACAACCATCGCGGACAATTTGATTCCGCGCGTCACCTCCATCATTAAAAAACATGTTGAAAACGGTCTGATTACGAAAAAACGCATTGATGAATCGTACAGGCGTATTAAACACTTAAAAGAGAAAATTGTCTAAAACTCTAAATCCAAATCTTTTGACAGGGTGTACAGGATTATTAATGGGATTCGTTTGAATCCTGTCAATCCTGCTCATCCCGTCAAAATTTAAAATATTAAAGGAAACAATGCATGATAAAAGTCACCGTACAAATTGACATCGCACGGCCAACCTCGGATGTGTTTGCGTACATTTCAAATTTTGCCAACAATCCCAAATGGCAGGGCGGCATGATGGAGGCGTATTTCACCACCGATCCGCCGGTGCGGGTCGGTTCGGAATACACGCAGGTGGCGCGTTTTCTTGGCCGCAACATCGAGTCGATATTCAAGGTAATCGAATACGAACCCGGACGTTTGGTCAGAGCCACAACGATCAAGAGCACGTTTCCCATCACCTTTACGCGAATGGTTGAACCCGGCGGCAGCGGCTCGATCGTAACAGCGATTGTCGAAGGCGATGCGAGCGGCCTGTTCAAACTGGCCGAACCGCTGCTGGCGAAAAAAGTAAAGTCGTCGATAGAGAAAGATTATGCAATATTAAAAAGTATGCTGGAACGTCGATAATTTTTTACTCTCACTATCCTGAGGAGCACGGCATGGCGCATCACACTTTAAAATCATCCTACGACAAACTCACCGAACGGCTCAACAAATTTCCGCAAGGCGCGCCGCCGTCGGATACGCTGGAGAAAATTCTCAAAATCATTATCAAAGAAAAAGAAGCGGAACTGATTTCGCAACTGCCGATCAAACCTTTCACGGCAAAAAAAGCCGCCACAGTGTGGAACATGTCTCTGACCGAATCCGAAAAAGTTTTGAATGAACTGGCGGGGCGCGCCATTCTGGTGGACATTGAAAAAGACGGTCACTCCGTCTACGTCCTGCCGCCGCCCATGGCCGGATTTTTTGAGTTTTCGATGATGCGCCTGCGCGACGATATCGATCAAAAAGTGCTGGCCGAACTGTTTTATCAATATATGAACGTTGAAGAAGATTTTATCAAACATTTGTTTACGGATGGCGAAACGCAGCTTGGCCGGACGTTTGTGCATGAACCGGTGTTGACCAATGACAATGCGCTGCATGTTCTCGATTACGAACGCGCCTCCGAGGTGATCAAAACCGCGTCGCATCGGGCGGTCGGCATCTGCTATTGCCGACACAAGATGGAGCACAAAGGCCAGGCGTGTCATGCGCCGATGGATATTTGTATGACCTTTAACGGTTCAGCCGAGTCGCTCTCCAAACACGGCCATGCGCGCGCCATTGACGTAGCCGAGGGACTCGATTTGTTGCAGCAGGCCTACGAACACAATCTCGTACAGTTTGGCGAGAATGTGCGCGAAGGCGTCAACTTCATCTGCAACTGCTGCGGCTGCTGCTGCGAGGCGATGATCGCGGCGCAGCGTTTCGCCTACCTCAATCCCATTCACACGACGAACTTTTTGCCGGACATCAAACTTGATAACTGCACCGGCTGCGGCAAATGCGTCGAAGTCTGTCCGGTTGAAGCGATGACCTTGGTCTCGGCGAACGATCCGCACAAGCCGAAGAGAAAAGTCGCCCGCCTCGACGCCGAATTGTGTCTCGGCTGCGGTGTCTGCGTGCGCAACTGTAACAAGGAGGCGTTGTCGCTCACCTCGCGGGAGCAACGCGTCATCACGCCGTTAAATGGCGCGCACAAAGCGGTCGTCATGGCGCTGGAGCGCGGCAAACTGCAAAACCTGATTTTTGATAACCAGGTGCTGTTCAGTCACCGGGCCCTGGCTGCTGTTCTTGGAATTATTCTCAAGCTGCCACCGTTAAAACAAACGCTGGCCAGCCAGCAAGTCAAATCTCGATACCTGGAGAGTTTGGTCAAAAAGTTTGCCAATTAGAACATTAAAGCAAAGGGGGACCCATGAATTCAATATGGATTGCACTGTTAATCACGGCCGTTACCTGCTGCGATGCATTGCGGGACCGATGGGTGGATCGAAAGGTTGAATGGTGGCAGTGGCATATTGTCAAATGGATTGCATTTTATACACCGCTGGTGACGCTGACCATACTGTTCATCCCGTTGGTTTATTGGCCAGTCCTGGTGGCATCGAATTGGATATTATGGCGTTTAATTTACCGGTATAACGCCAAAGAATCGAGCCGGTGAACGATGCCGTGATTGTTGTTGTCACAGCCACCGATTTTACTGAACACGAATGGGCACGAATGAGTGACAAATCCAACTTTCGATTTTGAATGTTCACTAAAATAAAGACTTTATCAGATTGAAATATTTTGTAAATTAAAATGTTTCATCATTAGAAATTGGCTACACATGAACTCTAGCAACTGAAGGCGCGCTATGATTGTTCTAAAAATTTTGTCGAAATTCTTCAAAGCCCTGCGTTCGAACGAATCGCCCCGCCAACTGGCGTGGGGATTTGTCCTCGGCATGATCATCGGCCTGACGCCCTTTTGGAACCTGCACAATATGCTGGTGATCGTTCTCATCATCATCCTGATGGTGAATGCCTCCATGGCTATCGCGGGATTCATCATTTTCAGCCTGTTTGCCTATCTTTTTGATCCGCCGTTTCACAGCCTCGGCTACGCCCTGCTCACGGCAGACGCGTTACGTCCACTCTGGGTGTTCGTGTCAACCACGCCCGGACTGGCCTGGGCCAACTTGAACAACACCGTGGTGCTCGGCAGTTTGATCTCGGCGCTCGTCCTCATCGTGCCGGTTTATTTCTTTACCACGTGGTGGGTGCGTGAATACCGCGATAAAATCGATGCGCGAGTGTCAAAATTGAAAATTGTGCAAATCATTAAAGGCTCGGGATTGTACCGCTTGTATAACAAAATTAGCCAGTTAGGAGAATAAATCGTGCGTTGGAAAGGCATAATATTTCTTGTTGTTCTGATCGGCATCGTCGTCGCACTGAGTTTTCTGCTCACGGATAGATGGCTGGAAAAACAGTTGGAAAAGACCGGTACGGCCATCGTTGGCGCCAGAGTTGAAATCGATCGGCTTGATTTTTCACTTTTTGGATTGCACATGCGATGGGACAGTCTGCAGGTGACCAATCCGAAAAATACGATGAAAAACATTTTGACCACCGGGCAGACGGAATTTGACATGCAATTCGGTCCGCTGCTAAAAAAGAAGGTGATTATCGATAATATTCAGATGATCAACGTCACCTCCGGCACGGATCGAACGACGGACGGCAAGGTCGAAAAAAAGAAAAAAGTAAAAGAAGCAAAACCAAATTTCATCTCCAAAACAGTGGACCGCCTGGAAGCGGACGTTGCCGCGGCCCCCGCCTGGCAACTGGATGACTTTTCCAAAAAAGTGAACATCGACAGCATTTTGCAGTTCCTCAACATTACATCGCCGGGCAAGATCGATTCGCTGCAAAACAATCTGTCGACGACCTATGAGAAATGGGACAGCACCTTTACCGCGGTGACCTGGGAAAAAGATTTCAACTTTTTAAAATCGCGAGCCACGTCCATCAAGCCGGATGAATTGCAGACGCTGGACGGATTGCAGTCAGCCTATAAAACACTCGATCAAATAAACGACAAAGTCGATTCGCTGGAAACGTTTGTCACCAGCGCGCGCAAGGATTTTTCCAACGATATCAGCGCGACGGCCGGTCAAATCGGCCAGGTGGATGACTGGATCAAAAAAGATTACGAGAATGCGCTGGCGCAGGCCAAACTGCCGAGCATCAACAAGGAAAACATTGCGCAATTTATCTTTGGCGGCAAGGTGGTCGGCCAGGCGACGCAGATTCTCGGCACCGTCAACATGGTGCGCGGTTATGCAGAAAAATTCAAATCCGATAAACCGAAAAAAGAAAAACCGCCGCGATTCAAAGGGCAGACCATCTATTTCACCAAACAGCAGGCGCTGCCCAACTTTTGGATCAAAACCATAAATTTATCCGGGCACACCACCCGCGGACTGGTTATTGGCGGTCAGCTTGAGAATCTCGTATCGGATCAAAAAATCATCGGTCAACCGACGACCTTTGACATCAAAGGTCAGCGCGGTGACGGCGCCAACCTGGATTTTCTCGGCGAGTTCAATTATCTCGGTGAATCCCCAATGGAAAAGTTCAGCATGGCGATGAACGCATTGCCGTTGAGTAACGTCAAGCTGTCCGATTCTCCCATGCTGCCGCAAAAGCTCAACAAGGGACTTGGCGATGTCAAGGCCTCCCTTAACGTCGGTCACAACAGTTTGAGCGGTGATTTGACCTTTGTCGCCCAAAAAATCGATTTTGATTTTGGCGAGCAGCCGTCCGAAAAAATGTTCGACAAAACGGTGCGCAAGATTCTGCAGAGCGCCTCAACGATTGATCTGGAAGTATCGCTAAAAAGTGATGAGGATCATACAAAACTGGGACTCGATTCGAATCTCGACGAGCTGTTTGCCAAGGAATTGCAAAATATCGTCGGTGAAGAAATTCAGGCTGCACGCGATAAAATTGAAGCGACCGTCGAGGAAAAAGTCACCAAGGTCAAATCTGATTTTGATGCTTATGTGACCAAACAAACGGATGCGCTGGAAGCTGAAATGAAAAAGTATGAAGACCTGTTGAACGAGCAAAAAGAGTTGGTCAACAGCAAAAAGAAAGAGCTGGAAGCGCGTATCGAAGAAGAAAAAGAAAAGGCGACCAAAAGCGTTGAAGACGAGGCCAAGAAACGCTTAAAAGGCCTCATTAAATAAAAAAAGTTTTAGCCTCAAAAAAAGCCCCGTACAATCAAGTGTACGGGGCTTTTTTTGTGGTCATATTTAAAAAGGTCAAGTCATGGCGGGAGAAGCAATTTCCTGCCGAGCGATCCGATAGTTTTCAGGAGATTGCCTCGTCGCTGTGCGCCTCGTAATGACTGGAAATTTACGAATCAATTTTATTGTATCGATCCTCGCCCTCTGTCGCATCCACTTCATATTTGGACGGACACTTGAGCATAATTTTATTGGCGTAAAAGATGCCGTCATCGCGCAAATGGCCCTCGGCGACAACCTGCTGCGCATCCGCGAGCTGGTCCGGCTTGACGCCTTTGTAGTACACCTTCACCGTATCGGTCGCTTCATAGAGATCAAAATAAACTTCGATCGCCTCC
>CAYSNA010000391.1:0-5462 GCA_964432185.1 uncultured Cytophagia bacterium | reverse complement strand
ATACGACGACACACTTGCTCTCGTTGAACCATGTCCTCTCCAATAACACATTCTATGAATTAAAAATTAATAGAATGAAAACGCAAAATGAAAGTTACGTCTATAAAGACTCCACCAAAACGCCGACATGGTTGGCTTATGTACCGGCGGATTCGATGAATCAGGCGTACACTTTTAATCCGAACGATCCGCAATATGCCGGTCTGCTCGACAGTCTGCGAGAATACGGCACAGCCATCAAATGGACGGCTGATCCGAACGATCCGCTGGGTTATGTTCGCCCGGATGATTATTTTGATTTGCTGGATGTGAACTCCCGTCAGGGCTACAGCTACTATCGCGGCGGTACGGATCTCGGACAAAGTTTCCGCAGCTCCGCGTACTGGATTGCCAAACTCGATCTCACCAGTCAGGTCAACGATGTGCATCAGGTCAAGGGCGGCGCCGAGTTGCGTTTGCATGAGCTTGAACTCGACAGCTATGGCTTCCTGCAGGCGCTTGATGCAAATGGTACCGGTATTGTTCCATTTCAACCCCGCTTGCCGACTGAAAGCAATATCAACCGAACCATTTACACCGAACCCAGAACACCGGTTGAATTGTCTTTTTATCTGCAGGATAAAATCGAGCTGCAAGATATTATCATGAATATTGGTTTGCGTTACGATTATTTTGACGCCAACTATTACGTCCCGGTGGATCCGAAAGATCCGAGCATTTACACGCCGACCATAGCCGAGAACAGATGGCGATCATTTGACCGCAGCGTGTGGGAAGGCTTGACACCGCCGGAACAGGCCGCGTATGAAAATTCGCTCGAAGAATATACGCCCGAAGAACGCAAGAGTTTTATGTGGAAAGATACTAAAGTGAAACAACAGATCAGCCCGCGTTTGGGTATTGCCTATCCGATCACCGACAAAGGCGTTATTCACTTTTCGTACGGCCACTTTTTCAAAATTCCGAACTTTGAATTCCTCTATGCCAATCCGGGTTCAAAAATGCGCACCGGCGCCAACCTGCTTGGCAATGCCGATTTAAATGCTGAACGTACGACGCAGTACGAAATCGGTTTGCAGCAGGAACTCGCTCCCGGTCTCGGTATTGATGTCACGATCTTCTATCGCGATATTCGTGACTGGACCGGTACCAGCCCGATCGATACGACGGCGCAGATCAGCACCACCTACTCGTCGTATGAAAATAAAGATTATGCCAACGTTCGTGGTATTACCTTCCGTGGCGAACAACGCTTTACCAATATCTTTTCCGCCAAGGTTGATTATACCTTCCAGATTGCTGAAGGTACCTACTCCAACCCGACAGATGCGTATAATGCCGCTCTGGCCGGCGCTGAGCCGCGTTTGAATCTGATTCCACTGAACTGGGATAGACGCCATACCCTGAACCTGCAGCTCATGCTCCGTCCCAAATCCTGGACGGTCTCTTTTGTCGGGCGTTTGAATACCGGCTTACCCTATACGCCGTCTTTCCCTCAGGGCGCGCGCGTTGGCGGCAATGCCCTCAGCAGTCTGCCTCCCAACAGTTCTGTACGCCCCAGTATTTACACGGGTGACGTGTACGTCACAAAAACCTTTAACGTTGGCAAAGCCAGAATTATGGCCTTTGCCTATGTCTACAACGTTTTTGACAGCCGTATGGCGACAAACGTGTGGTCGGACACAGGTACAGCAGACTATACAACGGATCCCGCTCCAAACGATCCGATATATGATTATGATCCCACCCGCATTGGTACGGTTGAGGATTACCAGAAGAGACCCGAGTGGTATGTTGCGCCGCGAGAGGTTCAACTTGGCTTGAGCTTTGGTTTTTAATGAAGGAGATTATTGTTATGAAGAAAAGCGTCATTTTGCTTTTTGTCCTCTGCTTGTTGACAACACCGCTATTGCTGCTCGGCCAAACGACCGTTGACGAGATGTTCGGCGACGAGCGCTATAGCTACTACAACTGGCATTCGGGCAATATGATTCGTACCAGTTTTTATAATGAAGGATATGTCGGACAGCGTGAAGGTATTAACCCTGGTACCTTGGGTGAGTGGCCGATCAACTCGGGTCACAACTATATCAACCTTATCACCTACATGATGTTGTCCGAGGTGAAAGACACCGATGGCATCATTCGCCATATTTCGTCCGAAGCCAACGGTGTGACCACCGGTGATGACGGCAATGCGGCGTCCGCCGACTCGCGCGATGACGGCACCTGGCAATGTAATGCGCCGCTGCCCGGCTTTGCCAATCCCGAAGTGCAGCGCATCGCCATGAGTCATCAACCGCAAACCTGGCCGAATTTATGGCCGGACAAGTTTGAAGATACCGTCGATCCCGGCTGGGGCGGCGTCTGGAACGGTTATTTTGGTAAAGACGTTCTCAATGCCGACCAGGAAAGCTACTATGTGTTCGACGACTATCAGAACGACGAGTTTTCATTTTATCCGGACAGCACGGACTCTCTGCGTCGCGGCCTCGGCCTGCGCGGTACGACTCGCGGTTTCCAGTGGTCAAACGTGCTCGTCGAAGATAACCTGTTCCAGCTTCTTGATATTAAAAACATCGGCACCTATGATCACTCCAAAATGATCTTTGGTATCATGTCCGGTCCGGTTATCGGCCGTAGCGTCACCGGCGGTGGCGACGGTTCCGACGATGCCGCGCGTTTCGATTTGGCCCGCCGTATCGGCTGGCACTTTGATGAAGATGATATGGGCGCCGGTGGTTGGACCCCGGTCGGTGCGCACGGTTTTGCGTACTATGAAAGCCCGGGTAACCCCTACGATGGTATCGACAACGATGATGATGCCAACCTGGGTGAAGGTCCGGTGATCACTGAAGAAACCTTTGCTCCCAAAGTGATCAATGCGGGCGATCCGATTATTCTGATTGACTATACGACGTTCGAAAGAACAATCACCACCATGCCCGAAGACGGCATCACCATCACCTATCTTGGAAATCAATATCATTACGATGCCGGCGCCGTCTATGAAGAAATTCAGGCCAACCTGATTGATGACAACTTTAACGGTATTATTGACGAAAGTAACGGTTACGAGTTTGGTTCCGGCGATACAGCTATCCGCAACTTTCTCTATGTCGGCCGTAAATATATCGATTATTATACCGGCGAAGGTCAGAATAATCCAATGCTGGAAGAACGCCGCGATGACGGCATCGATAATGACGGCGACTGGAACGTGCTGACCGACGATGTTGGTATGGACGGTGTGCCGAACACCGGCGACCTTGGCGAAGGTGACGGTCTTCCGACATCCGGTCGCGGCACTGACCTGCCCGGCGAACCGCATATCGACAAGACCGATATCGATGAATCCGATATGATCGGTTTGACCGCGTTTTACATTTTCGTCTGGGGTAATCCAAAGATCAGCGATGATGAAGGCTTGTGGCAAGGTTTCACCCCCGGTTACCTGAACGACTATGCGCAATTCTCCGATACCGACTTGATGCTCGGTTCCGGTTATTTCCCGCTGGCTTCGGGCGACACCGAACGATTCTCCCTCGGTATCCTGTTTGGTGACAGTTTTGAAGACATGTTTACCAACAGCGATTACGCGAAAAAGACCTACGAAGAAAACTATAATTTTGCCAAAGCGCCAATTGTACCGGAACTGGAAGTGATCCCCGGCGACAATAGAGTGACCCTTATTTGGGATGATGCCGCCGAATTTTCGGTTGATCCGATCTCCGGTTTGGACTTTGAAGGTTATCGAATCTACCGTTCAACTGATCCGGCGTGGAACGATCATCTGCCGATTACCGACGGTCAGGGCTCCGTGGCTTATCGCAAACCACTGGTGCAATTTGACCTGAATAACGGTTTGACCGGCTACCATCCGATTCACATCCGCGGCGTCGAGTTTTATCTTGGCGACGATACGGGTATCGTCAACACCTTTGTCGATTCGACGGCGAAAAACGGCCAAACGTACTACTATGCCGTAACCTCCTTCGATCATGGCGATGACGTGCTTGGTATTTCACCATCCGAATGTTCAAAATATATCTCGATCGGCCGTGACGGCAAGATTGAAAAAGGCCGCAATGTCGCCATTGCCAAGCCCGAAGCGCCGGTTCTCGGTTTTACCGAAGCGACGATCAGCCAGATTACTCCGGGCGAAGGAAGTACCGCCAGCGGCGCTGTTGGTTTTGAAGTTGTCAATCCGACTGTCCTTCAAGACGACGTGAAATACAAAGTCGTTTTTGAAGATACGATCGTCACCAACGATGCCGGCCGTCTCGTCATGGGAACGAAAAATTTCAGCCTGATTAATACAAGTACCAGCGAGGTGCTCATTGACAAGAGCACGGCACTGGCGCGTGAGGATATTCAACCGGTGACGGATGGATTTATGCTCAAGCTCATCAACGCTGATGGATTGGCCATGCGGGCCGACAGCAGCGGTTGGGTCAATGACGTGGACGACAGTCTGATCTATATGCCGGATTTTCAACCGTATCGCTACAGCCGTACAAACGGTGTTGGTATGGCGCATGATTATCTGGTTGAATTTGGCGAGATGGGTTTTGGCACATCGTCTGAACTCGTCGTCTCGGCGACGCGCATTCTGCCGGAAATGCCGGTCAACTTTAAGATAACGAATACCCTGACTGGTGAACCGGTGCAGTTTGGTTTTTATGAACGCGACCTCGTCGCCGGTGAAGAGGGAAAATTGACCGCCTTTACCGATCGTACCCGAACCGATGAAGTGATCTTTTTGGAACCGAACGAACAGGATTCGCTGATCATCACCTGGCATTTGACGTTCGCCACCCCAGCCGACGGCCTGGATTCGCTCTACCGCAATCCGGTTGCCGGCGATAAATTTGTCTTCAAAACAAGCAAACCGTTCCTGTCGAATGATGTTTACGAGTTTACAACATCGGCTCGCAAGGTTGATGACGAACTTGCCAAGGCGCAAATGGACATGATCCGCGTCGTGCCGAACCCCTACGTTGTTGCGAACTCGTGGGAACCCTTGAATCCGTATACATCAGGGCGTGGACCTCGTGAGATTCACTTTACTCATTTGCCGCAAGAATGTACCATTCGCATCTTTAATATTCGCGGCCAGTTAGTTCGTGAGATTGAACATGTGGCAGCCGAATCCTCCGACGGCACCTACGTGTGGGATATGCTGACCAAAGACAATCTCGATATTTCATACGGCGTCTATATCTACCATGTTGATGCCGGCGAAATTGGTGAAAAAATTGGCAAATTTGCCATCATAAAGTAAGTCAAAGTCGCGAATGCGGGTTGCACGGCAACCCGCACTCCGGGATTTCAAATAAGGAGACTTGTAATGAAAAAGATGTTGGTTCTCATCCTGGCCCTTTTGATGACGTCCTTTCTGTACTCGCAGGAAGTGACCAAAGTTGGAACGACTGCAGCAGGATTTTTGAACATTGACACGG
>CAYSNA010000390.1:0-5473 GCA_964432185.1 uncultured Cytophagia bacterium | reverse complement strand
CCTTACAGGGTTATATATTCTTAATTCGCTCTCAGATCCAGACAAATTAGTTGTCGTGAATCACGGCACAACAATCGGCCATCAACCAGCGCCATCGGGCCCCACGCATCGTGGCCGTCCAACACTTTGGCCTGGGCGAGCGGTTCCCAGGCTTTTGTGCTGACTTTGATCATCGTCAACACACCTTCATCACTTAAAATGAAAAACTTGTCATCCGCCAAAAGATAGGGGCCGAGTCCAAAACGGGCATCACGGTCGCTGGTGTAAAAAATGGTTGATGGATTTTCCGCCGGCGAACAGACAAATTGATTGCGCTGCGGCCCGGCATCCTTGGGTAAAATGGAAAAGAGATGCCCATTGTACAAAATCGGGGTTTGCTGTTCCGAGCACACTCCCTCTTCGGGATTTAAGGTTTGCAGCGTTTCTAGGTTGAGTTGATTATTTTCTTCCGTGACCTGAAACATCATGCTGCCGGCGCCATACCCGGCAGTGACAAATATTTTTCCGCCGCCAACATGCAGGGGCGACGGCGCGATAACCGACGGCGCCCAGGCCGTGGTTTGAAAAAGTATCTCCCCGACCGAGCCGGAATCCGCCGAGACACCGACCAAACCACCAAGCGAGCTGTAAGCATAAATTTTTCGATTTAAAATGGTCATCGGCATAACGGAGGAGTGCGACATTTTCCAGCCGTCCGGATTGGGCGTCTGCCATAAAATCTCGCCTGTTTTGAGATGCACGCCGATGAGCAGCGCATCGCCGCCGGTGGCGACCACCGCCACCGAGTCGTCAATCATCGGACACTGTCCGGTATACCATAACGGAATTTCGCTGTGGAATTGCTGCTCAACATCAATGCCCCAGACAAACTTCCCCGAGTCCGCCGTGACGCACATGACATGGCATTTGGGGCCAATGGTGACGACGAAACTGTCTTTGATCGCCGGCACCGTTCGCGACATGCCGTGGTTGCGTTTGATGTGCACGTCGTAGCCGCGCTGCCAGATTTCTGCGCCATTATCGAGAGAAAAACATCGCAGCACATCGCGGCGATTTTCTTCGTCATAATCGAGGACATAAACGCGGCCATCCTGCACCACGGGTCCGGAATGGCCTTCGCCCAAATCAACGGCCCATAATCGATTAGGGCCGGATTCCGGCCAGCGATCCGCCAGATTGATGCGTTCTTTGCTAATATTGTCATAATCAGCGCCACGGAATCGCGGCCACGCGCCCTGAATGGTTGTTGACGGTTCACCCGCAAACGCGGCAAAGAAGGAGCCGATCGTGACCGAACCACTACTGCTGCGGTTTGCCGGCGCATTGTCGAGGCCGGGGTGGAACTCGGTAAATTGAGCCGTCGGATCGTTCAGCAGCCACACCAATAAAATGACGGCGCCGATCGAAGCGAGTAAAATGGTAAAATATTTTGCAAATTTATCTTTATTCATGTTCGCCAGTATGACAGGATGAACGGACTGCTCGAAACCGAGATATATTTGTAAAAATTATTGGGCTATATCATAAACCAAAAGTGCATTTTCATGTCGAACATAAAGTCGACCATTTTTGATAACCAGGTGCGCCCAGTGCGGCCCACGGCCTTTGTTTATTTCAAAAGAACTGATCAATTCAAATTTTTGTGGATTGGCTTTGATGAGGCCGACCATACCATCTTCGCTATAGGCGTAGATCAATCCATCAGCATAAATGACATTGGCGCGCAAAAACCTTTCGGTGACATACGTCGGCGCGCCGGTTTTCAGGTCCAAACATTGAAATCCATTTGTATTATAGCCGGAGCCGTAGATAAAATCGTCAACAATAAGCATGGCGCCGGTTAATGCATCAAGAGAGGTGCTTTCCCAAACCACGGATACGCTTTTACCATCCGGGGCAATTTTCAAAAGTTGCCCTGTGCCGCCTTCACCAGCTTGAAAGTAGACGTGCCCATTGGTGTACATCGGGATGTTGGCGTGAATATCGTACGGCGCAACATGTGGATGCCGCCACAACAACTCGCCCGAATCGCCATCGATACCGATCACCGATTTTTGCAGCAGGGTGATGAGCATATTTCGATTTGTATGTTTGACCCACATGGGCGAGCAGTAGGCTGAAGACTCGCCATTATTTTTACTTTTCCAGATCACGTCACCGGTGAACCGATTGAGCGCGACGACACTAAATGGACCGCCAGGCGTGCAGTACACCCGCTCCCCTTTCACCAATAACTGCTCGGATAATCCCCAATCAATCACCGGCGCTTGAAATTTTTGATGCATGTTGATTGACCATTGCGTCGCGCCGTCTTTTGCGCTCAAACACAACACGTCCCCTTGCCCGCTGACCAGGTAAATCAGATCATCAACAACAATCGGCGTGCTGCGAGTGCCGGCATAATTTTTTGTCCATTCGGGGCCGTAGGCCTTTTTCCATAACAACGTACCATGCAGGTTAAAGGCGAACAAGTGTCCCATGTCATCAAGAATACCAGTTGTAAATATTTTATCTCCCGCAACGGCAGCGGACGTGTGGCCTTTGCCGAGCCCCTCAAACTCCCAGACGAGTTTCGGGCCAGTTGAAGGCCACTTTGTCGCCAGATTGGTCTCCGGATAATGTCCATCCCGGTTTGGTCCACGCCAGTCGGACAGAACTCCGGCAAAAAGGAGTTGTGAAAAAAGGAGACAGATTAACACAATTCGCATAGCACACACAATGGCAAAGAGTGAATAGTTAAAAGAACACGTTTCATCGTCCATGTTCCGTCATACGCGGGCGGGACGCGAAAGATGAAACGTGGGGCGGTTTTATGATTTTTTATTTGGCTGACACCTCATACACATTCATCACATCACCATGACGAATATACAGGCGACCATTTTTAATGACGGGATGCGCCCAATGTTCGCCGGAGCCGTCTTGCATTTTAAAAGCGCTTATCGGATCAAATTTTTGCGGATTGGGTTTGGCGAGCACCACGTCACCTTTTTCGCTGTACAGATAAAGCAATCCGTCGGAATAAATGATCGGGCCTTTACCGCCATAGTCGCGCGATTGCCATTGCACCGCGCCGGTTTTCCAGTCATAACAGGCCCAGCCTCGGTTGTTGTGTCCGGAGGAGTAGACGTAGCCATCCAGCAACACCGCGCCGGCCATTTGGTTGTCCGGCGTGTCGTTCGCCCACACTTTTTTAAGACTTTTGCCGTCAGCCGCAATGTCAAACATTTGGCTGCCAGTGCCATAACCGCTAAAAGTATGCAGATAACCGTCGTGATAAAGCACCGTATTCGGATTAATATCATATCTCGTAATATGAGGCTGTTCCCACAACACGCTGCCGGATTGCGGATCGAGCGCGATAACCGCTTTTTCGGTCATTGTTACGAGGAGTTTTTGGCCCTTGTGATTGATAATCGTCGGCGAACAATACGCCGAGAGCTGGCCGTTACCCTTGGTCTGCCAGATAATTTTGCCGCTAGTGCGATCCAGCGCCGCCATCAACGCTTTCGTGCCGCCGGGGGTGCAGTACACTTTATCGCCATCAACCAGCGGCGATTCGGTAAGTCCCCACTGCAAATTGCGCGCGCCAAATTCTTTTGTCATATCAAGAGACCATAAAATTTTTCCGGTCGTATCGAGGCAGATAACCTGCGCCATGCCGCTGATGAGATAAATTTTATCATTTACCACCGTGGGCGTGGTGCGCGCGCCTTCGTGGCCCTGGCTCCATTCCTTACCATAGTTCACTTTCCACAATTCGTCGCCCGAATGGTCAAACGCAAAGAGCCATCCCGCATCGCCTAAAAGAGCCGTAACGTAAACAGCCTTGTCCGTTACCGCGGGGGAGGAAAAACCGACGCCAAGACCATTTGCGGACCAGACTTTTTTCGGGCCGGAAGCCGGCCATTGTTTCGCCAGAGTTTCGTTCGGATAAATACCGTCACGGTTGGGACCGCGCCACTGCGATAAAACATCGGCAAAAAGGGAGTTTGAGCAGATCGTTAAAAAAATCAAAAAAAGGAAAACAAAACGCATAAAAGACCTCTTTTTTTATCACCATGATAATATGGAGTAGACCTACAGTGGATAATATAGAACAGAGTCAATATACAAAAATCGGTACAAAGATGGTAAAAAAACCTCGCAGTGATGTTGATTCTGCGAGGTGTAGCGGACTATTAGTTTTTGATTTTATACGCCATCAAAATATCGCCATGGCGGATGTAGAGGCGGCCGTTGGCAATGGACGGATGCGCCCAGTGCTGACCGTCACCTTCGTTAATTTCAAACGACGAAATGAGATCAAAATTTTCCTTGTTGGGTCTCACCAGGCCGACTTGGCCGTCTTTTTCCGTGTACAGATAAAGCAAACCGTCGGCGGAGATGATCGCGCCCTTGTTGATCCATTTTTCTTCCCACAGGACTTTGCCGGACTTCCAGTCCAGCGCAATCCAGTTGCCATCACGATTGCCTTCCCAGCTTGCGCCATAGATCACGCCATCGAGCACTACAACACCGCCGATGTGCACATCGAGTTTGGTTTCCACCCATGTGCGTTTAATGGACAAGCCGTCCGGGGAGAGCGCGTACATGGCGCCGCCGTCATCATAACCGCTGGTGGTGTAGAACATGCCGTCGATATAAACAGGACTGACCGGATTGATTTCCTTGCCTTTTTGATAATTTTTGAATGCATCCTTCCACAACACCTTGCCGTCCGCGGCATCAATACCAACAACATGATTTTCCAACATGGTGACAATAATTTTTTTGCCGCCGCGTTCGACAAGAATTGGCGAACAATAACTGCCTTTGTCGCTCAATCCCTTGGTCGTCCAGATGGTTTTGCCGCTATTTTTATCCAGCGCAACGACCGATGCATCTTTGCCGCCTGGCGTGGCGATGACCATATTGTCAACGATCAGCGGCGATTCGGCAATGCCCCAACTGTGATAATCGCCGCCAAACTCGTCCACGGTTTGTCGCTGCCATTTTATTTGTCCGGAGGCAATATCGAGGCAGGCCACATTTCCCAATCCGGTATTGACGTACAAATTTTTGCAGTCAATCGTCGGTGTGGTACGAGCTTCGGGAAAGGATTTATCCCAGCGGTTGCTCACCGCCGTTCGCCATGTGGCGTTGCCATTCATATCCAGTGCCGAGACGGTTTCGATGCCGTCAATGTCGCCAACAATGTAAATCATATTGTTCGAAATAGAAGCCGAACCCCAGCCGGTGCCGATGCCGCTGACCGACCAGATTTTCGTCGGCCCATTGTCCGGCCATGTTTGCAGCAAACCGGTTTCCGGCGAAATCCCGTCACGATTCGGGCCGCGAAATTGCGGCCAATCCGCCGGCAAGACAAGCGGCACGAAAACAAGCAAAAGAATTAAAAGATTTTTCATAATGTCATCCAATTTTACTTTTTAGTGTTCTATTTGGATAAAGTTACTCAAAATCCGGCTTTAAA
>CAYSNA010000389.1:0-5481 GCA_964432185.1 uncultured Cytophagia bacterium | reverse complement strand
GAGTACCAGTTGCGGCGAATGCCGCTGCGCACAAAACTGCCGGGATGGCGAACGAGGTGAATAAAAACCGCGTTGGGAAAAACCTGCCGAATGATCGGCGCAAAAAAGGTGATGCGATTGTTGGTTTCAACAAAAACCTGCTCTCGGCTCAAAGCGTCGAGCAGCAGCTCCTCGCGCGCGCTTTTGAAGGTTTCGCGAAACATCTCCGGCTGCTGATGGATGTTCTCGTACGCCAGTTTCGAGCCGCGAATCAATTCCGGCTTTGGCTGATGAGCCACGTGAATGTGCGGTGAGAGTTCGAGCAATTTGGTCAGCAGCAACGTGCCGGCTCGTCCGGTCGATAACACAAAACACGGTCGGACTTGTTGCCAACCTTGCGTCTCGCACTGTGCCAGAGAAATCTGCTGCGTCGGCACCAAACGCTGTGCGGCGCCGTTGGCCTTGCGCGATAAAAGCTCAAAAAAACTTGCGGATTTCAGCAGTTGCCGATAAACAAATAATTTCATTTTGAATCCCACCAGTCGTAAACCTGATCCGTGGACGCCAGCCAGCCATTGTGCTCCTGAGCCCATTGCAATATTTTCACATAAAGGTCCGAATACCCGTACACATCATAGGGATGTAAATCCGAGTTGTGCCAGTTGATGGTCAACAAGGCGGAATTTCGTTTTGTCTCTTCCAGATGGGCCTCAATGACGGGCCAGGCGTGCGCCGCCGACAAAAATTGTTTGCTTTCCAGAAACAGAACCGTGTCCATAAGGATGAGCGGCAGCTCGATAATCGGGGATTCCTGCTTGCCATCATGCAGGTTGAATGGAAACGACGTGCCGCAGCGATAACCGGTGTGATAGGAAAAACCGAGCGTCGAATCATATTTGAGTTTGGCGTTTTGCCAGTATGTCGGCGTGTCATCGGTAAAACAGAGATAGTGCTGCCGGCCGCCGACCACATCATCGTTGATAAAAAATTCGAGGTCCTCTTTTTCCAGCTCTAAAAAGCCGTTATCCATTGATGAAGGAATCGTACCATGGATGCCAACCTGGCCGCCGCGATTTTTTACCAGGTTGATGCCTTGACTGATGATCGGTGAATTCAGCTTGTAATTGGGATCCAGTTCGTGCCGGTGCCGAGAGACAAAAAAGAAGGTCGACGCGGCGCCAAAACGCTGCTCAAGCCGGCTGATGAAATTGAAATTACCAAGCCAGTTTTCCGGATAGGATATGGACTGGATCACGCGGAAAAGACGACCAACCGGATTTTTGTAGGGCGAGTGGGCGCTCCGCAACGCCCGCTTGGCCTTGGTGATCGTCCAGGTCGGGATTCGGTCGACATCGTGCGTTAGGGCAACGGCAAAGTTTGTATCATTCGGCCACAACGGTTGAAACTCAATCTGCGGAACCAGTTGTTGTATTAGCCCGCGCAACAAAGTCGCGTAGCGGTCCACCACGGGCATATCGTAAATAGTGTCGCCCAGCGGGCTGAAATCTTTTTGGAAACGATGAAAACGATCCCGATCCGTAGCGCGGCGTTCATTTTCCAGGGATAAAAAATAGAAACAGGTCGAGATAATATCCACAGCAGAGACGACACTTTTATCGTCGCGGCTGATCAATGTATCGGTCGATTTTTCATCGACATAAAGCGGTCTTGATCGGAGTGCAATGTCTTTTTTAAAAAGATAAAGGATGGATTCCGGCCACATGGAATCGACGGGTTTGAGATGAGACACATCATGCGGCGTCAGTGCAGCGCGCTGCGCGTAATCGGTTTGTGCTAAAAAAATGATCGGGATGTGTTTCGGCGTTTTCGGCAGGCTGTCGCCATAAATGAACAGCAGATCGAGATAATCGAGACCGTTGGTCGGATCGTCAATTTCCACCATACGCACACCGATCATTTTGCCGAGCTGACGAAAGGTATAACGAGCGTGCTCACGAAAAGCATTTTTATGTTGCAGGAAAAATCCGATCATAATCGATTCATCTTTTTCAACGCGTTGTATTTGACGCGGTACATTTTCAGGATATTCGGCAGGCGATCATAGTGCGCAAAATGGTGCGCCCAATCGAGCAGTTCGACATCGCCTGTCAGGGTGGAGAACATTTTGAGCTGCGTGATGACCAAGCGCAAATAACCGATCGTCGCCGGATCGGGATCCGGATAAAAATCCTCGCGGCAATAATTATAGCGCATCCAGTAGCCCATGTCATAGTGCGGCAGCCATTTTTTAATCGTCTCAATGCCGGTTCGAAAAAGCGCTTCGGCCTTGTGTGATTTTAACGCGCGCGCCGCATCATATAATCCGCACAGCGAAAAGAAAAATCCGTCCAGCACCATGGTGGGGAAAATCGTCGGGTATTCTTCGTAAAACGGACCGAGTTCGGTGAACGTCGTGACGCCGCCGTTTTTCGCATCCACCTCAAAAATATTTAACGCCTTTTCCGCCGCCTCACGATATTTATTTTCGCCGGTCAGTTGCCAGCCGCGCAACAAAATGGACAGGCCGCGGCTCTGCGAAAACGCCGATGGCCAGGGTTCAGTCATGCGGTATTCCGGCTTGGGTACGTCTGTCAGCCAGATCACGCCATGGTCATCCTCAATACGATTGTCGTAAAACCAGTCGACAATGTTGAGAAACCGATTTTTATCGTTCTTTTGTTTCGTTTTTAACCAGGTGTGAAAAATCGCCAAACCGAACTGGCCGATGGAAATGGGATAATAAATCAGGCGGTTGTCGTCCACATCAATATAAGTCGGAATGACCGGAATACCCGCATCATCAAAAAAATAATTCTGGCTGTGGCCGGCGAGCAGCTCCCGTTCATCCATGAGAAAATAATACTCGCTGAGCGTCTCGCTGTGCAGGTCGTCCGTCAGCTTGTAAATCTCTTTGTCCCGTTTTATGTCCTTGATCAATTTGCGGGACATAAACACAACTTTATTTATTTTTGAGAGCATAAAACTCGATTTATAATTCCGAACAGAAAACGTTAGTGCAATGTAAGAAAAAATGTGATGACATTAAAGAGTGTTGTAAAGGATTTCTGCCAGATTCTCCGTGAGCGCCCGACGAGAGAATTGTGATATATTTTTATTTTCCAGGCTGATGGGTTGGTCGAGTTGGGCCAAAAATTCGTCCAAAGCGGGGGCATTCGAATCGTCGAGAACTCGACCGCATTGCGCCTGTTGCATAACAACGGCGGCGTCCCCATCTTCCGGACCGATGCCGAGGATGGGCCGGCCGGCGCCCATGTAATCAAACAGTTTGCTGGTTGGGATGCCTTTGGCGTAGGATGTTTCGGGTACGACAAACAACAGCAGTGCGGCGCGTTTCAGCACGGCCACGAGTTCATCGTGCGGGATGTACGTGTGAAAACGTGAAATTTTATCCAGACCGCTGTCAACGAGCGCGCGATGCACCTCCGAATGGATTGAGCCGTAAAAATCAAGCTGCAGTTTATGGCGCAGAGGTGACGTGGATTCCAGCAGACGGGCGAGTGCGGTCCACAAGCCGTGCGGATTTTGATTGACCGCCAAATGCCCGGCATGCACGAAATGAATTTTGCCGTCATCCGGCGCCGGCGCGATCCTGGCAAAATCATCCGGATCAAAACCATTGGGAACGATATGATAGCTGTTCGGCGCTTTGGCTTGAAACAATTTTTCAATCGTTGGACTGACGGTGACCACCGCGTCGGCTGCGGCGAGCACGGATTTTTCCAGATGCCGGTCCAGGGCAACGGCAGCGCGGGTGCGCTTGAGATTATGGTAATAGAACACATCGGTCCAGGGATCGCGAAAATCCGCCACCCACGGTACACCGGATTGTTGCGCCAGTTTTTGGGCGATGAGATGCGTGCTCATGGGCGGCGCACTGCTGAAAATGAGATCGATATTTTCATTGTTAATAATATGCCTACCCTGTTTCACCGCGTACGGTTTCCAGCCAATGCGCGCATCCGGGATAAAAAGATTGCCGCGAATAAATGTGGCCAGCCGTTTCTTGAATCCGGCCTGCGAATCCTCGGTGAGGACGAATGTGGAGATTTTATCGTCGGCTTTTTGGCCGGTAAATTTTCGATACAACGAAAACGGTTCCAGGGACGCGGTTTTGTAAACCGGTAAATCGTCTGCGATGTCTTTAAAAAGCGTTTCATCCACCGCGGGGTATTCGCCATTGGCGACGGTGAGGATAATCGGCGACCAGCCAAATTGCGGCAGATATTTGGCGAATTTCAGCACGCGCTGCACGCCGGGCCCGCCCGCCGGCGGCCAGTAATAGGTGATAAACAGAACTTTTTTTAGCGTGCGGCGCATGTTTTTTCCGGATAAAAGAGGTGATCAGCATTTAACGGAATTGTGGAGAAATTGGAGCAGATCTATCCGGCAAATATCAGATGAATTCGCCGGATAGAATTTTATCAATTGCGAATGACCTTGATCTGCGTACCGACGGGCAAATTATCGTCGAGGCGCAAACCGTTCAACACGGCCATCTCTTCGAGCTTGTCATCCGCCACGCGTTCACCCTGCAGGGCGGTACGCAGCGCCTGTTTTTTATCCAGAGTGACAAGAAACAGCGTTTGTCCTTTGACGTTGAGTTTGGATTGATCCGTCAATTTCGCAAAATTTTGCATGGTGGTATCAAAGGACTTTTCATAACCGGTAAACGCGGACTGCAAGGTGTAGCCGTAAAAAACATAGGTCGAACCGTCTTTATCGATAAAATAGGATTTGACGCGCAGCGGGCCGCTTTCGGATTGCACATCCGTGACAATACGGCGAGCCGGAAAACCGTTGACAGTGATGTCATCGGATGACACCACTGTGCCCTGTGTATCCTGCACAAATTTATCCGCCACCTGGTTGCGCGAACCGGATTGATCCAGTTGAAAAAGAATGGCCGCATCACCTTTTTCCGGCGTCATTTGCACTTTGGACGGCGAGTTGATGAGCTGCCAGTTGCTCGGCACCGGAAAGGTAAATTTGAGTCCGGGATGATAAAACGCATTGCCGGCCACATAGCCCTGCTGCGGATCGTTGCCGAACGGCAGGCCGTTTATCTGGGCGAGATAGTCCGAGCGATTATAAATAAACTCTTTGCCGGGATATTTGGCCTGTTCCTTTTCGGTTTTGCGTTTGACCGCGGCAACGCGGTCAACGGGATTCGGATGCGTCGAGAACCAGTCCGGCAGCGCCTGGCCGCTGCTGGGATGCATGCGTTCGAGCGTTTCAAAAAATGTTGCCATCCCCATGGCATTGTGACCGGTCGAGGTTGAATAAATGACGCCGAGATCGTCGGCTTCGCGCTCGTCATCACGGCTGAACTTGAGGAACATCAGTTCCATGCCGGCCATCAAATAGGGCGAGTATTTTTGCACATCTTGGGAAAACATCATTCCCGCCAAAAGACCAACCTGGGCGAGCTGCATCTGGCTGTATTTGGCGGCAGAGTGGCGCGCGTTGATGTGCCCCAGTTCG
>CAYSNA010000388.1:4584-5486 GCA_964432185.1 uncultured Cytophagia bacterium | reverse complement strand
AGCTTATATTTCAAATCCCACATACGCCGCCACACTCCAGACAATATCGCGGTAGTAATTTCCATCGTATTTGTGCATACCGGCCTTTGTACCGACGTTTATTTTTTCTCTATTGACAATTTTCATGTCGATGCCAATGGTATAACCGATTATATCCTCATCTTCATAGATGGGATAGTTACCCAGCATGCCGTGTTCTTCATATCCTCCGTTCTTATCATATTGTCTGTAAGCACCACTTTTTGCTCCATTTTTATGACGAAACGACAAGCCAATATTCGCGGAAAACCGGTCGGACAAGGCGAAAAATGGGTTAAGCGTTATACTTATATCATAAGTATTGGTAAACGCTACTTTATAATGATAGAATTTCTGGTTATCAATACCATCCACAGTAGAAGGAGTTGGCTCATTAAAAGTGCCAAAGATGATGCGCGGTGAAATTCCAAAATACTTGTGTAACCAATACGTGTATTCAAAGTCCAATGTAGGGCCAACCAAATCACCGCCTCCCAGAAACATACCACCATAACCAAATTCGAAGGCATGATGTTTCAGCGGCTCTTTGGCAGACAATAGTCCAGTGGTCAACATGCAAAGTGAAATGATAATTAGTATTTTTTTCACGACAGGCTCCTTTCAACAAAACGGTTAGAGTTGAAAAGAATGAGAAGGCCTCCCATTCCTCAGTTTTTCACCCGCTGACTTTTCGTAAAAGTCGAAAATATCAAAATCGTCGGATGTCAATCCCCTTGTTCTCTCTGTCTCAAATGTAGAAAAAAAAAGACTTGTGTCAACAAAAAAATCTGAAATCAATTGATCTACGATTGGAAATTGATGATCTCAGACATCAGATTTCTTACGCCGTCCAAAGTATAACTTTGGACGGAAGGAACATGCGA
>CAYSNA010000388.1:0-4574 GCA_964432185.1 uncultured Cytophagia bacterium | reverse complement strand
GACTTGTGTCAACAAAAAAATCTGAAATCCGAGTTTTTCACTCTCCAAATGTAGATCATTTGATTTCAGAGTGAAGATGTGCGATCTCAGATTTCCGATTTTGAATTGCGACGATAAACGCAAAATAAATCGTCCTTTCCTCACACCATTCTTTACATTTTTCCAATTTGATTCCTGCGACAATTTTCTTAAATTTGCCACTCAAATTTTTAACCGACAATTATTCATCAACATAAAATCCCGGAGGATTTAAATGCCCATTAGAGGAAATGCAGTATACGCCCAGTCCGGCGGTGTGACCAGTGTCATCAACGCCTCGGCTTACGGCGTGATCAAATCGGCCATGAAAGCCGAATTTATTGACGATATTTACGCCGGTTTATACGGCATCAACGGCGTGCTCGACGACAAACTCATTGATGTGTCGCAAGAATCGTTCGAGGCCATCGAAGGTCTTCGTTATACGCCGTCGGCGGCGTTCGGCTCCTGCCGCAAAAAACTCGGCGACATTGAAAAGAATCGCCACGAATATGAACGCATCATCGAGGTGTTCAAAGCCCACAATATCCGCTACTTTTTCTACAACGGCGGTAACGACTCGATGGACACGGCTCACAAAATCAGCCTCGTTTCCAAACAAATGGGCTATGAGGTCACTTCCATTGGTGTGCCGAAAACGGTGGACAACGATCTGCCGATCACCGACAATACGCCGGGCTATGGTTCGGTGGCCAAATACAATGCGGTGTCTATTCGCGAAGGTTCGTTTGATGTCGAATCCATGCACCGCGATTCCACCAAAGTGTTTTTCCTCGAATCCATGGGACGCCACGCCGGATGGATCGTCGGCGCCACAGGTTTGGCGGCGACCTCCGAAAAAGACGGTCCGCACCTGATTCTCTTCCCGGAACGCACTTTTAATCAGGATGAATTCCTCGGCAAAGTTGAAGAAACGGTACGTAAAATCGGCTACTGCGTTGTGGCGGTTTCGGAAGGCGTCCATCGTCCCGACGGCACCTTCCTCGCCGATTCCGGTTTGAAAGACAGTTTTGGTCACGCCCAGCTTGGCGGCGCGGCAATGGCAGTGGCCGGTATCGTATCCGGCGAACTTGGTTTGAAAACGCACACCGCTATTCTGGATTACTGTCAGCGCTCCGGTCGTCACATCGCTTCCAAAACGGATGTTGAGCAAGCCATCGCCTGCGGCGCCAAAGCAGTTGAATTGGCCGCCGAAGGCAAGAACGGTTTTATGCCGGTGATTTTCCGCGAAAGCAATACGCCGTACGAATGGTCCATTGGCGAAGCGCCGATTTCTGAAATCGCTAACAAGGAAAAAGAAGTGCCGGATGAATTCATCCGCGAAGACGGCTATCACATCACGGACAAATTCCGTGAATATGCTACGCCGCTGATCGCCGGCGAAGATTACCCGCCGTTCAAAGATGGACTTCCGCATTACGTGCGATTGAAAAAAGTGCTGATTCCGGCGAAAACGAAATAATCTTATTTACCCAAAAGCCTCATCAACCTGATGAGGCTTTTTATTATTTCCCGGGAGGCGTTTATGAACATCACACTGAAAAATTGTATTGTCCGGCATTATAAATTCACCGATGCGGTTTCACTGCAACAACATGCCAACAACCGTAAAATCTGGATTAATTTACGCGATGGCTTTCCGCATCCCTACACTTTAAAAGATGCGCATAGTTTTATCACTATGGCAAAAAGCAAAAAACCGGAAACAATCTTTTGTATACAAGTCGATGGACAAGCTGCCGGCGGTATCGGTTTTAGCATCGGTACGGATGTGGAACGCCTCTCCGCCGAAATCGGCTACTGGCTGAGCGAAGAGTTTTGGGGCCGCGGCATTGTCACCGAGGCGCTAAAAGCCGTCACGTCGTATGCCATTGAGACCTACAACCTCACGCGAGTTTTCGCCACTCCATACGACTGGAACGCGGCCTCCGCGCGCGTGCTCGAAAAGGCCGGGTACCAGTTTGAGGGACGTCTGCGCAAAAGCATTATTAAAGACGGCAAAATCGCCGATAAATTGCTATATGCTTACATTGAGTGAATAATCATAGAATACACGCTGTTACACAGATAAAATTAGCCATCGCACCGATGTGTTCAATTCACTGCTTTCTCTTCCATTAAAAAACAACTCGTAAACTTTTTTCAAGGGGATCACAATGAAAAAAGTCATTCTAGCGTTCGTCGTTGTGTTTTTTCTATGCAGTATAAATTGTTCCAATAAAAAGAAACAACAATCACAATACCATCCAAAAGTATCGGCCTTTACCTCGGGCGTCATCTCAACGCAGCGTCCCATCCGTATCATTTTTAGTGACAATATTATTCCGCCCGAACGCATAGGCACGGCCATTGAGCCCTCCCCGTTTAGCTTCAAGCCCAAAATTAAAGGCGTGACCATTTGGCTGGATCGGCGGACCCTGGAATTTCGACCCGCGGAACGATTGCCACAGGATCAGGAGTACGAAGCGTCTTTTGACATGCGTGCTGTCCTCCTCGAGACTGAGGGTGAAAACACCTTCTCTTTTACTTTCAAAACGGTCAGACAATCGCTTGAGCTGGTTCTCGATGGCCTGGCCGCGGCGGATGAAAAAGATATGAGCAAACAGCGCCTCACCGGCTCGATCAAATTGGTGGATGAGGAAAATTTAATTGACGTTGAAAATATCATCTCGATCACCCAGGATGCCAAACCGCTGAAGATAAAATGGATCACCCAGGAAAGCAGCCAAACATTTGAATTTGCAGTTGATCAGGTACAACGACAGGAAGAGGCGTCGACGATCACGTTAGCCTGGAACGGCGCCCCCATCGGCGTGAATGACAAAGGTGAAACAACGCTTGACGTGCCGGGACTCAATACGTTCTCCGCCACGACGTGTCGTGCCGTGCGCGGGGATCGCGAGTACGTGGAGCTTCGGTTTTCGGACCCATTAAAAACACCGCAGGCGCTGGATGGATTGTTGACCATTGCCGATCATCCCAACCTTAAATTTTCCATTTCCGGAAATATCGTCTCCATTTATAGTGCCGCTACCTTTGTTGGCGACATCCAACTCCACGTCCTGCCGGGCATTCGCAATTCGATGAATTACCGTTTAACCGAAGGCGCCACGTTTTCGGTTCTTTTTGAAGAGATCAAGCCGCAGGTTCGATTTGTCGGCAACGGCGGCATCCTGCCAACGACGCAAGGATTGACCATTCCGATAGAAGCGGTGAATCTAAAGGCCGTGATGGTATCGGCGATTCTCATCAATGATCAAAAAATCCCGCAGTTTTTGCAGATCAACAACATCAACGGCGAAGAAGAGCTGGAACGGGTGGGACAGTTGGTGTGGAGAGACGTTGTGGATTTGCAATTGCCGCCGAATAAAATCAACGAATGGGTGCGATACGGGCTGGATGTCTCGCCGCTGGTGCAGCACAATCCCGGCGGTATTTATCGCATCACCTTGTCTTTTCGAAAACAGCATATTGTCTGTGACTGCCCCGAATCCGACGATGAGGATGAAGAACTCGATCTCGGCATTGATGAATGGGACAACAGTCCGATGACCTCGGACCGGTATTATTATTATGGTCATGATTATGAAGAGTATCGAAATAATCGAGATAATCCGTGTCATCCGGCTTATTACATGGATTGGTACGATCACAACATTTCCGTCACGAAAAACTTGCTCATTTCCGATCTCGGACTAATCGCCAAACGTGGACAGAATGATTCGCTGTTTGTCGCCGTGACGGATATCAAAACGACAAAACCCATGTCGAATGTATCGCTCGAGGTGCTGGATTATCAACAAAACCGTGTCGGAGAAGGCACCACAAACAGCGACGGCATCGCCATCATCAAAGCGCAGCGTTTGCCGTTTTTGCTCATTGCCCGCGACGGCACGCACAGCGGTTATCTCAAACTCAACGACGGCTATTCCCAATCGCTCAGCCATTTTGATGTCAGGGGTCAGACGATTGACAAAGGCATTCGCGGTTTTATCTACGGTGAACGCGGTGTGTGGCGTCCCGGCGATCCCATCTACCTCACGTTTATTTTAGTTGAAAACGGATCGCTTCCCGAAAACCACCCGGTTCGATTCGAACTTTACAATCCCCGCGACCAACTGGTGGAACGGCTGACAAAAACGGCATCCGTCAACGGCTTTTACAGGTTTGATATTCACACCGAAACGAGCGCACCGACGGGCGACTGGTTGGCCAAAGTTCAGGTTGGCGGTGTTGTCTTTACAAAATCGCTCAAGATTGAAACGATTATGCCGAATCGTTTGAAAATTAAAGTTGATATGGGCGATCAACAGCAGCTTGCGTCACACATGGTAAACGGCACGTTGTCCGCCACCTGGCTGCACGGCGCGGTGGCGAAAAATCTCAAGGCGGAAATGGAGCTCAAATTCCAATCCATGCGCACGACCTTTCCGTCGTTTGAGAGCTATATCTTTGATGATCCGGCAAAAATCTACGAGCCTGAAAGCGAGCAACTTTTTAGCGCCTCGCTGGATGGGAACGGCGAAAAATCATTT
>CAYSNA010000387.1:0-5496 GCA_964432185.1 uncultured Cytophagia bacterium | reverse complement strand
CCGGATGCAAGGACTTTTCCCTGTAAATCCCGGCCGTCCCACACTATTTTATGGAGGCCGCGGGTGTGCGGCGCATGAACCAGCGTTGTCACCAGTCGTCCGTGTACGTCTACAATGTCAAGTCGAACAAAATCAGCTTGATCAAGTTGAAAAGAAATGGTTGTCGCGGGATTAAACGGATTCGGATAGTTATTCAACAGGACCGGCAACGTCGGCAAAGCAATGCTGATGTGCTGCGGCTCCGAATAGGAAACCGAGCCGTCAAAATCAATTTGTTTCAGGCGGTAGACGACATCACCCTGCGGCGGTGTGCGATCAACAAAGGAATAGACGTGCGATTGGGCCGAAGTACCGAGGCCATCGACAAAACCGATGTCGTGAAAAAAACGGCCATCCACACTTCTCTCCACATAAAAACCGAGATTATTCGTTTCGCTCGCGGTTGTCCAGGAACACAAAACGCGTTCATTCTGAAGAGAAACGGAGAAGGCAAGTAGTTCCACCGGCACGTCGCTCCACAACACCTGTTCCGAATGGATCGAGGTTGGATCATTTTCCGCGCCGCTCTGCACCCAGAAAAAAGACAGCACCCGATCATTCATCAACAGATCGGGGAAACGTTGTTCGCCACCATCGGCATAATGCAGCTTGAGAAAAAGATCGGCGTTTTTATTGGCGTCAAATGTGTGCGCACAGAGATGATAGGCTGCCTCGCGGCCATCCTGCCAGCAAAACGTTGTTTCGCCCGCACTGTTGATCGCCACCGACGGCAATTCCTTGATCGCGGACACCAGATCATCATCGACGCGAACATTGTCCCCGTCCGCCAGCAAAGAGGCATTAAACCACTGCGCGTAAATACCGACGGGCGCGTCACGAAAATCTTCCCAGGTGACGACAAACTGGTTGGCGCCGGCGGTCACATCCGGCTGCCATTGTGTGGGATTACCAACCGCATCATCCACCTGAAAATTACCGGCGCGCTTTGAGCCGTCAGCCCGCAGGCGCTGGGCAAAAATATCGGACTTGCCGTTTCGTTTATCTTCCCACACCACGAGCGACTCGCCGCTGTGGGCACTGGCGATGACCGGAAACCACTGAAACGCTTCTTTATTATCATTGACTAAAAAAGTCGGCGTTACAGCCGTTGCATCATTTTCGTAGACGCGGGCGTAGACATTATAATCCGTGCCGCCATTTTGTAACCAGGTGATGGTAAACTGTCCATTGCCGGCGGACACGGCCGGTTTCAATTGCGCTCCTGTGGCGATCTCGATTTGAAACTCGCTGCCAATGGGCGATCGATTGGCAGCAAAACGACGCGCATAGATGGCGCTGTCGTTTTGGCGATAATCTTCCCAGACCACAACAAATCCGCCATCGGACAATTCGGCCACCACCGGATGATTCTGCGCGGCGCCGCCGTTTTCGGTGTGTACGACAAAATTACCGCCAACCGCTTGCAAACTCAAATCAAAAAACTGGCCGTAAATATCCGGATTATCAACGCCGTTCCGCTCATCCTGCCAGACGACCAGCATCAAATCACTGGTAAATGACTGGGCGGCAGAGACGTTCCAGCAATCACCACCGCCATCGTTTATCTTTTCAGTGGCAGCCAGGGTGTGGGTTGATTTTTCCAAAGATAGTTGAGGAGTGTTTTGATCATCAGCAAAACCATATTCTTTCAACAATTCATTTTGATAAAGCTGAGGATCAAAATCGCTATACACACGATGCAGCAGTGCGGTGAATTCACGAACCACCGGCTGCGGTTGTTCCTCACACGCCAGGCGATCATTATAAGCGTCGACTAAATTTTTTAAATATGGCGCGCGCTCGACAACATTGCGCTGCACCGCGTCCAGTTGAATTTCAACGGCATACAGATTGGCAAAAAGTAACAATAATAAAATGTGTAACGTTCGTTTCATACGTCCTCCAGACAACACCCACCAGGTCAAAGCTCGTTCAATTTGTAATCATATACTTTATGAAACGATTTCTGGCGAAAAGAATATAAGCACAATTTGGATTAAAAAAAGAGAAAAGGCCCTGCCGGATGTGCAGGGCCTTTGTATGTTCAAACAGGGCGACTCCCTATTTGACCATCAACATTTTTATAGTGCGTTGATGATCCTCGGCTTTCAAGTGCAAGAAATAGGCGCCGCTTGGCATTTGCAATCCGGCCTCGTTTGTGCCGTTCCAGGTGATGGCATGATAACCGGCGCCAAGTTTGGCGTCATACAGGGTATTGACGAGCTGGCCGATCTGGTTGAACACCAGAATGGTGATGTGCTGATCTCTCGGCAGCGCAAACTCGATGCGCGTCACCGGATTGAACGGATTCGGATAATTTTCCTTCAGCTCAAACTCAACCGGTGTGCCGAGAATACTCTCGATGCCGCTCAACATATCTGTCGAAGCCAGCGCATCGCCAACTTCAATCTCGAGCTCGCCCAGTTGTTTGATGCCGGTCGTCGGAAAATCAACGATCACTTTGACGTATCGGGCATTGGCCGCCGGAAAAACATGCGACTGCCATTTAGCCTGATTTTGAATGCCGTCGTAGACCGTGGTAAAATCCGTGTCGTTCATGCCGGTTGTCGACACTTGAACGCGGAAACGTTTGACCCAGCGATTGGCATAATCAACGCCTGTATCCACCAGCAGGTTGAATTTCTGCACGGCCTTGATACTGTTATCATCAAAACCAAAGATGGCGTACGGTGCAGCGCCCGAAGCGGACACGGTTCCGTCCCAACCATCAACATCGCCGTCAATCGCATTGTCCCAGCCTTCGCCGTCAACGGTTTCGCTGGATTCCAGCAGCACCAGCGACGCGAAACTCAATTCGGGCTCCGTGAACGTGATGTGCGGCGAGGCAATAGTCACACCGTTCACCATCACGTCAACCGTCATGTCAACACCGCCAAGATTGGCAATCTCGGTAACATAAACGCCAGGCGTCGGTGTTTCGACGATCTCGGTCAGGATCGGCTTGCCGGCAAGGACGTAAAGATAAAAATCTTCTTCGGTCAATCCGCTCATCGGTTGGCCGTTTGTGTCTTTTACGGTGATGGTCATCGTTGACATATCAACGCCGTTGCCAACATGCGGCGATGTGGCCGAGGCGGAAGACATGTCCGCGCCGGCGACCGGCCGAACCGGGCAGACGCGGAATTCGCCAACCTGGCGCCAGCCGTTATTGGGCGTATTCAGAACGAGTTTAATATATTTGGCGTCCACCGCATCAAACTCAAACTCTTCCCAACCACCGCTCTTCTTGTTGGCATCCAGGACCTTGATAAAGTCGCCGTTGCTTATACCCGTTGTTGAGACATAGACGGAAAAGTTTTTCACCCAGCGTTCCTGGTATTCAACGTCCGTGTCGGTCAACATGGCCACTTTGTTGATTTCTTTGGTTTCGCCGTCTTTGAATTCAAAGATCGCCATCGGCGGTGTGTCTTTGGCAGTGGTCGTTCCAACCCAACCGCTGACATCTTCGTCAATGGCCTGATCCCAGCTTTCTTTGGGCGAGGCATAATTATTATCAATGAGTGTGAGCGGCGCGTGGTCAAACGGACCATAGCCCCAGACATCAATAAAGTTTTCTTTCTCCAACGTCACCTGGCCGAGCGATGTGGTGATCGTCAGCGTCACATCATAGGTGCCGGGAGAACGATAGATATGCGTCGGATTTTGTTCGGTCGATGTGGCGCCGTCGCCAAAATCCCAACTCCAGGCTGATGGCACGCCTTCGGATTCATCCTCAAACTTGACGGACAAGGAGGGATAACCGGACGTTGGCGTGGCGTAGAATTTGACCACAGGCAGCTCGAGGATACCGACACCCGTCAAAGGTACCTGTTCGACTTCGGTGTCATCATTTTCGATGAGCAGCGTGGCATGACGTTCACCTTCAAGAAGCGGGGCAAATCGAACTTTGACAACGTGCGACTGACCAGGTTCAACACTGAACGGCGCGCCGCCTTCAACAATCGAAAATTCCTCCGTTGTCTGAGCCGTCGTCAGCACGGCATTTTCGACACCTTGCTGCTCAATCGACGTCGACGTAACATTCAAAACTTTCGTGCCGGTATTGGACACGGTGACGTTTTCAACCTTGTTGGCGCCAATGATGACGTTGCCGAAATCGACACTTTCGGGATTCACAACAATTTCCGGCTGCGGTTCTTCACCAACACCGCTGAGGTTCACCTCAACAACCGATTCATCAGCGTCGTTGCTGTTCACTTGCGCTTTGGCGGTTTTTGCGCCGGCCGATGTCGGGGCAAACTTGACCTTGACAATTTGTGAAGCGCCGACCGCGATGGCAAACGGTCCTTCATCCAGCACATCAAATTGATCGGCATTGGCGCCGGCCAGACCCACGGACGAAACGTTTAATACCGCGTCGCCTTGATTCGAAATGGTGAACGAATCAGTTTTCGAAACGATCGTCAGAATCGTACCAAAATTGATACTGGTTGGAGTGACGGCAATCTCCGGCATCGGTTCAGGCGTGCCGGTACCGGTCAGCGTCACGTTCAGCGGACTTTCATCACCATCGTTGCTGGTGATGGTCAGTGCACCGTTTTTCCCGCCTTCACTGGTCGGCTCAAACTTGACCACAACCTCATGCGTACCGGCCGGGTCGAGGTTCACCGGATCGCCGCCGGAGACAATGGAAAATTGATCGGAATTAGCGCCGGTAATGCTGAACGCGGAAATTGACAACTGCGCAGCACCTTCATTGCTCACCGTAATCGTCGTTTGTTTGGATGTGGTAATTTGGACATCACCAAAATTATACGACGTCGGATTGACCGCAATATCCGGTTCGGTGACCGTGATATAATTGGTTTTTGTTTCTGTATCGAAACCGCCAGGACCAGTGACCGTCAGCGCAACGGCATAGGTTCCGGCCGCGGTGTAGGTGTGAGACGGATTTTGCGCTGTGCTCGTGCCGCCATCGCCAAACGTCCAGGACCAACTACTGATCTCGCCCGTGGACGCGTCAGTGAATTGTACGTTTAGTGGTTTGGCGCCGCTTAATGGTGTGCCGGAAAATTCGGCAACCGGCGCACTGACGGTAACAGTGATATAGTTCACTTTGGTTTCTGTGTCTTGACCACCGGGACCAGCCACAGTCAAAGTGACGGTATAGGTGCCTTCCGTCGTGTAGGTATGACTCGGATTTTGCGCTGTACTCGTTCCGCCATCGCCAAAATTCCAGCTCCAGCTTGTCACCGCGCCGGTGGATGCATCCGTGAATTGAACATTCAGCGGTTTATTGCCGTTCGTCGGATCGGCGCTGAAATCAGCGACAGGCGCCGGTTCGGTCACGGTAATATAATCGGTTTTGGTTTCCGTATCTTGGCCGCCCGGGCCGACAACGGTCAGAGAAACCGTATAGGTGCCGGCATTGGCATAGGTGTGAGACGGATTTTGCGCCGTGCTCGTGCCGCCATCGCCAAACGTCCAGCTCCAGCT
>CAYSNA010000386.1:0-5497 GCA_964432185.1 uncultured Cytophagia bacterium | reverse complement strand
CTGAATTTCACCGAAGGCGAATTACCCAGTAGCAGAAGCACAGTCTGGCTGTTTTTGAAGACCTGACGACCCATCGAGACATCGTGATCGGCACGGTCAGAGGCGACTATACCGCCACCTCTCCCCACGATTTGGGCAAGATCGTCTGGCCCGTCATCAAGGAGGCCATTGCGGGCGCCAATAAAAACGCCATGCAGAATTTGGTGATTGCAGCCAAGTCGAAAAAAGTTGTTTCCGGAATTGAGGCCGTGGGGCAGTCTGCGGAAACAGAGACGAGCGCCTCTTTGTACGTCGAAGATGATTACCACGTAAAGGGCAGCATTCTTAAAATTGATCATTCACTGGTTTTCTCAAAACATGTGAATATCTGGCAGGTGCTTGATGACGTGGTGGATGTCATCATCGAAAAAGTGCTAAAAATGGGCGGAAATGTGATTTTTCTCAACAGCGGCTCGCTGATAGAGCTCGACAGAATCGCCTTGATTCGGCGCGGCTGAGTGTTGACAAAGAACGAGAGGATCATTGAAAAAACAAAGAGGTAAACATGACAGACAACGAAAGGCAGCTTTTTGAAAATCTCGCCATAGAGCACATGGATAATTTGTACAGCAAAGCGATTAGATTGGCGAGAAGCTCGGAAGGAGCAGAAGAGCTTGTGCAGCGAACCTATGCGACGGCTTTTAATCAATTTGAGCAATTCGATAAGGGCCGTAATTTTTGCCATTGGCTGGACGAGATTTTAATGCTTATCTGCGCATCGTTGTCAGAAATGAAACTGGAAAATTATGACACACGATAATACAAGAAAAGACGACAAATGAACCGTTTAACAAGCATGTTGGGACGCTTTGCAATGTCCATGTTCGTCGTTTGGCCTGCGAGTTGGTCAGCGGAATTTAACGTTGCCTCATACACCGTAACGACTCTTCAGGAGATTATTATCGCGGAAGAACAAAATCGTTCACTTGACCAAACGGAAGCCGCAAATCATGCAGTTCGTATTCAACTCGAATACGGAGTTTTCAAGTACCGGGTGCCCTGCTGTTATTCTAATGTTCAAAGACCCATTTCCGAGAAGAAGAAAAATGTCATCACGATGTGGATGGAATCGCTCAAGATCGATCCCCAAATTGCCTCATTATATCAGCAGGAAATACAGGTGACAGAAGGTATGAGAATCCTTTGGATCCCCATACAGGAACAGCTTTTTCCGCACATACATCAGGAACTTGTTATCAATGACAAATTCGAGTTATTTATCATCTTTATAGGCAAAGTCGAGTCAGACTTTCTTTTTATTGCGACCGAATTTCAAAATCTGCACTCACCTGTTAATACTTCACTTCAGGCGACAGCATGCGAGCGCCCCGCGCCTTGACTTTTCATTCGGCAACGTAAACATTCTGCAAAAAGCCGATGAGCAAAATCCGGATCATCTTGCAGACGGGATCCGGAATTGAATCTTGACAAAAAAAGGAGAGTTACCATGTTATGGACTATCGCCATTATTCTGCTCGCCTTGTGGCTCCTGGGGCTGACCACGTCCATCACCTTGGGCGGTCTCATCCACGTTTTTCTGGTGATCGCCATTGTGGTCGTCCTGATTAACATCATTCGCGGATGAAGAGTTTAGTTACAAACCAGAATTAGCGCCGACGGTAGGTATCTTTAAGAGTTGAGGAAAATTTCAAAAAAGTCGATCGGTTATCATTTTAAAAACTGGTCTTGGTCATGAGTTGTTTTACGTGTTGACTAGTCGAGGTTGTTATGAAACATCAAATCAAACAAGCGGATTAAGCCGATGGATGTGTTTCTTCCGCGTTCAACTGTGTGTTGGACTGATGGCTCTATTCTTACTGCTGCCTGCCGTTGCTTTCTCTCAATCAGGTGTTTAAGTAAAAAGTTTCGTTTGTCAAGTAGTTACTGGCGCAAAAAGCCGAAAATAATCCGATTCATGATGCATACGGCATCTTGAATCGAATCTCGAACAACAAGAAAGGAGAATTGCCATGTTATGGACTTTCGCCGTTATTTTGCTCATCTTGTGGCTCCTGGGGCTGATCACGTCCACCACCTTGGGTGGTTTCATCCACGTTCTTTTGTTAATCGCCATCGTGGCCATCCTGTTTAACATCATTGGCGGACGAAGAGCTCGGTGACATTTCTGCAAAGACCGTGTTGCTCTCAATTAGAAAAAAACGGAGGTTTTATATGCTGATCATCGGAGATCAAAAAAAACGCAATCGGGGTAGTCCACACTCCCCCGATACCCGCAGTCTGGAATTTTAGATTGCGAAAAGAGAGATTTATAGCGTAATAAAGTTTTTTAATCAAAAATGGAGGTTTTTCCATGAAACGTGTCATTGTATTTTTTATGTTGGTTTTATTGCTTTTGGCATCGAACCAGAGCTATGCAAAATTCGATAATCCCGGTGTGGGCTACGGTCTTGCCGTGGGCGGCGCCCAGGGTGATAATAGCAGTGCTGATAACTGGGTGATCCAGTATCGCGGCTATTTTCAATACAAACTCATTTCGCCTGTTTTTCTGGGTCAACTTGGTGTAGGATATGTCAAGCTTGACGCCCCGGATGTCTATAGTGCAGAAACCATACTCGCCGAAAACAGATTCCTCTTTATTCCATTTTCGTCGGAAAAATTGAACCCGTTTTTGTTTGCCGGGTTTGGCGTAACAAAAAACATTGGTGTAAGCGGCTCGGATTTTTTACCGATGGTACCTATGGGCATTGGTATCCAGACCAGTCTCAGCAGCCAAATGTTGCTGGAAGTGAGTGGCGGCTATAATTTATCCTTGACCGATAAACTCGACGGCCGTGACCGCTCGGATTCTGATCTCAACACTCTTACCAATAAGAAACATGATGCTTACTTTAGTGTGCTTGCCGGAGTTGTGTTTCGCGGAGCAAGCGTGAATGCCGACCGGGATAACGATGGATTAAGCAACAAAATGGAAAAAGAACTCGGCACCAATCCCAAAAAAGCGGACACCGATGGCGACGGTTTGAATGACGGCGCTGAAGTGAATCAGGTCAAAACCGATCCACTCAAGGCGGACACTGATGGCGACGGCTTGAACGACGGCGCTGAAGTGAATCAGTACAAAACCGATCCACTCAAAGCAGACAGCGATGATGACGGCTTGAACGATGGTGATGAAATCAATCAAATCAAGACCTCGCCACTCAAGGCGGATAGTGATGGCGACGGCCTGAAAGATGGTGCTGAAGTGAATCAGGTCAAGACTGAGCCACTCAAGGCGGACAGCGACGGCGACGGCCTGAACGATGGTGCTGAAGTGAATCAGCACAAGACCGATCCACTCAAGGCGGATAGCGATGCTGACGGCTTGAAGGATGGTGATGAAGTGCAATATAAAGCCGATCCGTTGAAGAACGATACCGATGGCGATGGCTTGAGCGATGGCGACGAAGTGAATCAGTATAAAACCGATCCGGTGAAAGCAGATACGGATGGTGATGGTTTAAGCGATGGCGACGAAGTGAATAAACAAAAGACCGATCCGCTGAAAATCGATACGGACGGCGGCGGTGTGGCCGATGGTGCTGAAGTGAAGATCGGAACGAATCCGATGGATTCAACGGACGATATTGCAAAACCAACGACAACGATTATTCTCGAAAAAGGGAAAAAAATAATTCTTCAGGGCGTCAATTTCGAAACCAACAAAGCCACGTTGACGCCAGACTCCAGGTATATTTTAGAGGAGGCCCATAAAGCTCTCGTTGCCAGTCCCGATGTGCAGGTGGAAATTTCCGGCCACACGGATAGCGTGGGCAGCGACGAATACAATCGGGCGCTCTCGTTGCGCCGTGCACAAGCAGTGAAAGATTGGCTGGTGCAAAAAGGCATAGCCGGGAATCGCCTGAAAACCGTCGGTAAAGGTGAAACCGAACCGGTTGCCAGTAATGACACGGCAGAGGGCCGGGCAGAAAATCGACGCATTGAATTCTATGTTCAGCAATAAGCTGATTGATGGAGAATTGAAATGCCCACGAAAGAGAATACTGGTTAACAAAAAATCATAACCAGGGAAACGTAGAGATAGCGAGCCTTCGGCTAATTGATGTTGCCGCTGAAGGCTCGCCTCTCTCATTCACATTTTGCAAAGAGGCTTACTATGAGAGCAAAAATGAACATTGTCATTGCAGTAGCGTTCTGTGTTTCGATCGCACACCTGACGGGGTGCGGCCTCAGTAACGCGCTGAAAGGTGGCGGCATTGGCGCCGGCGCCGGCGGTCTTGCCGGCGGCGTTATCGGAAAGCAACTGGGAAATACGGCGGTCGGCGCCATCATCGGGGCGGCTGTTGGCGGAACGACCGGGGCGCTTATCGGGCGTCATATGGACAAGCAAGCAGAAGAGATGAGACAGGACATCGAGAACGCAAAAATTGAACGAATCGGCGAAGGAATCAAGATCACGTTTGATTCCGGAATTCTCTTTGAATTTGATTCTTCCGAGTTGCAGCCTGTGGCAAAGGCAAACATCGGGAGTTTGGCGGAAATTCTCAAGAAATATCCGGACACCAACATTCTCATTGAAGGCGATACCGACGATAAAGGCTCTGAGGAATACAATCAAAAGTTATCCGAACGACGCGCTCAAGTTGTTGCCGATTATCAAAAGAGTCTGGGTGTTGACGGTGCCAGAATTTCCACGGTAGGGCTCGGCGAGTTGAATCCGATCGCTGCAAATGATACGGACTATGGTCGGCAGCAAAACCGCCGCGTCGAAGTTGCCATTTTTGCGAACGACAAGTTAAAGAAAGCAGCGGAAGACGGCAACCTTGACTAAAACGATCGAGCTTTGTCAAGCCGATTGTTAAGTGAAATATGCCGATAAAAAACAATTTTTTCCATTTTATACAAAAAGGAGGCCAATATGCCTTTAATCAATGTCGTTATCGTTCTGATCGTCGTTGGTGTTATCTTGTGGTTGATTAATCAGTACTTACCCATGGATCGCAAGATTAAATCGATCTTGAATGTTGTCGTGATCATCGCGGTGGTTTTGTGGCTGTTGAGTGCCTTTGGCGTGATCGGTTCCATGTCCACCATCCGCATTGGCAATTGAAAATCAATTATATAAAACCACACCGTGCAATTTCGTGTTAGGAGCATGGACATTCAAAAGTTCGAACTGAAAGGAGGAGATGTGAAATCAATCAAGCTGGTGTTGCTTCTGGTGCTCGTTGTTGCTCTGGCGGCAGTTGTGTTCCAGAATCAAGCGCCCTGGCACGTTCGTTTTCTATGGCTGACCGGAGACGTGCCGGGCATCATCCTCCTGTTTTTAACCGCCGCCGCAGGATTTATCGCTGGAATTTCTGCTGCGCTTCTGGTGAAGCGTGGCGCAAAACCACAACATTAATTAAAACTATAGAGATGACAAATGAAATACACAAAAATAAACAATTCAGCTTTGGCGTGGATATTAACCGCCATGTTCATAACAACACTGACA
>CAYSNA010000385.1:0-5517 GCA_964432185.1 uncultured Cytophagia bacterium | reverse complement strand
AGCACAATCGGCACAATGGTCTTTTTCAACGTGTTCATAAAATTTTCCTTAGAGTATTAATCCAGAACTTTATTTAAAAACTTGGTGATAAACGTTCCTGTTCTTTCAAACCACGGATCAAACAGCCAGAAGGAATGCGGCGCATCATCAAAGGTGTGTACCTCGCTGTAAATGGAAAACTTGTCCAGGTGCTGGATGACCTCATCCCGGCCGGCATGAAATCGCGGCATGGAACTGTTGATGAACAACATGGGTGGCGAGTCTTTCGTGACATAATACACCGGCGATGCTTCGCGCCACAAATCCGGTTTTTCGGCATAGCGCCCGCCAAACCAGCGACCGGCCGCGGTTGATTTGCTCGCCGGATTGTCCTCATGTTGGCGCGCTTCTTCGGAGGTGAAATCCATGATCCCGTCAATGTTGATGATGGCGCGAATTTTCTGCGATTCGTTTGAGGTATTCAAGTTTGTCCCGTAAGTCAAACCAACCAGTCCAGCGAGTTGCGCGCCGGCAGAGCATCCCAAAATCGCAACTTTGTTTGTATCACAATTGTAGCTTTCGCCATTTTTTAAAATCCAACTCACAGCAGCCTCAAGATCGCGAACCGCTGCCGGATAGTGAGCCTCCGGCGATAAACGGTATTCCACGGCAAGGGCGACAAAATTGTGTGTGGCGAGAAAATCCGCCAACGGGTACATGAGGTTCCGATCTCCGGAACTCCAACCGCCGCCGTGAATCAACATAACGACCGGTTTGAGATTTGATTTTGTGTCGGTGGAAAAGATGTCCAGAACCAGCGGCCGGCCCGTTGATGAGTAGATGACGCTCGTTTGCAATCTGCCATTCGACGGATCGTATTCGACCGGCTTATAAAAGGATAATCCTTTTTGTATTTCTCATAGGCGCTCCGCAGCGTATAGCTCGTATCGCGCGGAACTTCATGTGCGCTTGTCGGCTGAGAAAAAGCGGTTGACGTTAAAAGTGCGAAAAAAACAATGGCCACGAACCTCCGCATCGTATTTCCTTTATACACGAATCACCACCCCAAAATGACCTGAACATAGTAGGTATGTTGATTGATAAAATTGTTATAAGCGTACGCACCATCAATCTTGATAAATTTGAGGAATTTTACTCCCAATCCAAACGAAAGCCGCTGATCGGCCATACCAATTCGCGGCGTGATCACCAGGTTGTTCTTCAATATGCCAAATCGGTATTCGGTGCCCAGACGAAGTCGATCCACGGTCTTTTCGTAGCGAGAATCATTTTCCGCCAAATCCACCCAATCCATCGCTACATCCCAGTTGTCGGTCAACGGATGACAAAGTCCCAGGCTCACAAGGAATGGAACCTTGAGCGCGAATGGTCTGGTGAGGGTTGTCTCCCAGGTGATATATTGCAGCGAATCAATTCGGCCATTTTGTGAGATATCGTACTTTTGGATTTTGTTAAACCTAAATTCCGTATCAATCGATTTATGAATCTCTTGTATCGGGAAAATGTTTTGCAGCGTGGCGCCGATTGAGGTGCCGAATTTAAATTGATAGCGGGCGCCAAGGTCTGCTGTCACGCCGGTCACATCGGATTGGAATTTTTCCCAGGTTTGACTGATGATGTCGTCATAATCCTGCACCGAAATTCGGTCCAACAGAAAACGTCGGTTAATGATTTTCAAGTTGACGCCCAGAGCAAAATTGTGAGTAATGGGAAGCCCATAACCTGCAGCGGCTACAAGATCAAAATAAGACGAATAAAAAGCGGCGGGAAAGACGTTGTCAGCAAATTTTCGCGGACCAACCAACGCGGGCGCGAGAGCTGTGGTCAATTGAATGGCAGCTCTAGCTGTTTCGAGTGGATTTTCCAGCGTAGCCGGCATCTGGACATCCAACAGCGACTCAAAGGTGGGGCTGAGTTGAAAAATAAAACCGGCCTGGCCGAAACCATATAAAGAGAATCCCAAATTGCCAAACTGGGCGCTCATTTTGGGGAGAAAGCTGATGCCGTGCGTCTCGGGATTGTCACTTGGTCCCGTGACATTTCGAAACAGATCATCAACAAACACCAGGCCGTCCTGGATATCATGCAGGGCCTCCAATCGCTGCGCATTTGTGGACGTGGACTGTTTGAGAATATCGAGACCATCCCAAATTTGATTGAGCGAAATCGCCTGTTCAAATTCATCAATATGCTGACTGATATAGTTCGCCGCATCATAGGTTGCGGTTGACATGTTGGCCTGCACGCCGAGGAGTTCTATGGAAAATCGACTGGTGGCCAGCGACGCCGGATTGTACATCATGGCGTTGAATTGTTTGCCGTTGGCGATTTGCGCATTTCCCATGCCGATGGCGCGCGCATCGAGCGCATTGACAGGATAGCCGAGATGAACCGTTTCGGCGGTTTTGTATTGATGCGGCAGTTCGATCGCTTGAGGATAGACGATGGCGGCGAATGCAAAAACGATCAAAAGACCAGCACTTGCTTTTAACATAGGATGTCTCCTCACAAAATAAAACTGAAAATCAGTGCAGGCGATTGCCAGAAAAATCATCACCGCAATGACTAAAGCTTGTCGATTTCTGTTCTGAAAAAACCGAGATTGAGAAATGTACCTTTAACGTTACAGTTTCTCGGTATATTTTGCAATGAATTTTGCGGCGGAAGTGGATAAAATTTAGAGCCTGAAAAAGTCATTCACACCAAACTATCATCTCACAAAGGGTGTGATTGATCAAGTTAAATTGTCGGGATAGAACATAAAAAAGCCTCAAGAATATACGTCATCCTTGAGGCCTGAAAGGGGGCGTGCAGATTTTACAGTTTTTTCACTTCCGCAACCAGTTCCTGCACTTTTTCCTTGGCGCTGCCAAAGTACATGCTGGTTTTCGGATCGTAGAACAGCTCGTTATCAATGCCGGCAAAACCAACATTCAAACTACGTTTAATGATGATAATATTTTTCGCCTTGTCCACATCGAGAATGGGCATGCCGTAAATTGGACTGCTCTTGTCATGGCGGGCAATCGGATTGATAACATCGTTGGCGCCGATAACCAGCACGACATCCGTGTGCGGGAATTCGGGATTGATATCATCCATATCATACAAGAGATTGTAGGGGACCTGCGCTTCAGCCAGCAGCACATTCATATGGCCCGGCATACGTCCGGCCACCGGGTGAATGGCAAATTTGACATCGACGCCGCGGGCTTGCAGTTGTTCGGCCAATTCGCGGACCGCGTGCTGCGCTTGCGCGGCGGCCATACCGTAACCGGGAACAATGACAGCCGATTGCGCATAACCCATAATCATCGCCGCTTCTTCCGCATCAACGGATTTGGCGGTTTTATCGCCGCTGCTGGTCGTTGAACCGGCGGCCTGGTCGCCCGTACCAAAAGCGCTAAAGAGCACATTGCTCAGGGAACGATTCATGGCCTTGCACATGATCTGCGTCAGAATTAAACCGGCCGAACCTACGAGCGAGCCGGCAATGATGAGAATATTATTGCCAACGACAAATCCCGTGGCACATGCGGCCAAACCGGAGAATGAGTTGAGCAGCGAGATGACCACCGGCATATCCGCGCCGCCGATGGGAATCACAAAGAGCACGCCGTACAACAGCGATAATCCAACCACCACCAGGAAGAGCGGGATGGACGGTTCAAAAACCGAAATATAGACCGACAAGCCCACGGCGCCAAGCAGGACAAGCGCATTGACAATATTTTGCAGCGGAAATTGAATCGGAGAACCGGAGACAAATCCCTGCAGCTTGCCAAAAGCGATGAAACTGCCGGTTAATGTAACGCCGCCAATGATGATAGAGAGTGCGATGGAGATCGAGACATTCATCGGCAGCAGTCCGGTGGTTTCGGAGGTGAGCCGCATAAACTCGGCAGCCGCCACAAGCGCGGAGGCGCCACCGCCAAATCCGTTAAAAATGCCGACCATTTGCGGCATGCCGGTCATTTGCACTTTACGCGCCGATACTGCACCGATCAGCGAGCCAATAATGATACCGACGAGAATCCACGTGTAACTGACAATTTCTTTATCCAGCAATGTGACAACAATGGCGATAAGCATACCAATGGCAGCCAGCAAGTTGCCTTTGCGGGCCGTGGCCGGGGAACTCATGTACTTGATGCCAAGGATGAAAAGCGAGGCGGCGATCAAATACGCGAGGGCAATGATTGTTTCAAACAAATTCAGCGTCATTCGTCACCTCTACTTTTCTTCTTTTTTCTTGAACATGTTGAGCATACGGTCGGTCACCATAAAACCGCCGACCACGTTTATGGTTGCAAAAGCCACGGCGATGACGCCGAGGATAATATTTAATGTCGTATGTTCTCCGCCAGTGACGAGCAACGCGCCAATGATCGCAATTCCGGAAATGGCGTTGGCGCCCGACATGAGCGGCGTATGCAATGTTGGCGGCACTTTGGTGATGACCTCAAAGCCGGCAAACATTGACAATACAAAAATCGTCAATCCCATGATTAATGCTTCGGACATTTTATTTCCTTTCCAACTTGTTTAACCACGAATTACACTAATTACACGAATGGTGCGATTTAAATAATATATCGTTTCCACTCGAGCGAAACAGCCCCAAAGTTGATAAGGATTCCTAATCTGTATTGTGCTGCGCGAGTTGAATTAAATGTTTGGGATTCTTCTCGCTCTGTCAAGTGTTTCATGGCCTTGATTTCAACCACGATTTTATCATAACATGTAAAATCGGGTATATATACTTTTTCTAATTTATGATTCTTGAAATACACGTTTAATTGAGGCTGCGAGATGAAGGGTACAACTCGATCCCTCATTTCAATTTCCATTGCTTCCTGATAAATAGCTTCGAGAAATCCCGGGCCGAGCTCTCGATGGACTTCCATAGCCGCACCTATAATCTTATACACTTCATCCTTATAAAGAAGTTCAACCATTTCAATTCGTGTAAATTTGTGAAATTAGTGGTTCATAATTTAACCCAGCAATTCTTTTGTTCTCGTATTCACAACCTGTCCATCGTGCGTGATGACGGCACCGGCGGTGATTTCATCGTCAAAGTCAAGGTTGAGTGCGCCATCCTTGAGAAGATTATTGAACAGCGTCACAACATTGCGCGCAAACAACTGGCTGGTGTGGATGGCCATTTGGCTCGGCAGGTTGATCGGGCCGATGATGGTGACGCCATTGACATCAACATGTTCAGCCGGTTTGGAGCCGACGACGTTGCCGCCCTGTTCCACCGCCATGTCGACGATGACGCTGCCGGTTTTCATAACCGCCACCATGTCCTCGGTGACCAGCACCGGCGCTTTTTTACCGGGCACGGCAGCCGTGGTAATCACCACGTCACATTTTGAAATGACATCTCGCAACACTTCGTGTTCGCGTTTTTTCGCCTCTTCGGAAATTTCTTTCGCATACCCGCCTTCAGCTTCACCGGCTTCGCCCAAGTCGATTTCGATGAACTTGGCGCCGAGACTCTCAACTTCACCC
>CAYSNA010000384.1:0-5569 GCA_964432185.1 uncultured Cytophagia bacterium | reverse complement strand
ATTCAGATTGCACAAACGCAATGGCCAACTGCATTTCAAATTTCCGCAGTATGCATTCACAGCATCCGGGCCGGCGCAGGCGACGGAAATTCGTATCGCCACCTGGGGGAACGAGCTGATAAACATCGACAAAAATGCATCGTTCGATGAGCGGTTTATGAAAAATCCGTTTGATGATCACAACCTGGCGCAGTGCCACATGTATCATCCGCAGGTGAACGAGTTCGATATCACGGATCAGACGCGCACAACCAAAGGCCCCATCAACATTCTCCGGGCGGGTGATCTGTCCTGGATCTCCGCTTACGAACACGCATCGCAGGATAATCTGAACGGCCTGGTTCTCCGCACGGAAGCGGACGATCTGGTAATTCGTGATGGATTGCAGGGGACAAAAGGCGTGTTCAATTTTGAATTAACGGACGCGGATTTTCATTTTCTTGGCTTTTCGCAGTCTCGGAAGGATGAGCGGATCGATATTTCGCTCGATATCCTCAAAGGCGGTTATCTCGACGGTGAAATAATTGATCCCGACCATCCGTACGCCACGGTGTGGACCGCCTCGGCTTTTCATTTTAAAGACATGGAAAAATCAAAGTCTGTCATTCATGATTATCTGTGGCGCTGCATTTGTGAAAAGCCGGCGTCGCGTCAGCCTGAATTTTATTATAACACCTGGGGCATGCAACGTAAATTGAACAGCATGGGGGAACCTTTGCGCGGCGTGTTCACCGAGGAAAAAATCATCCGGGAAATACAATATGCGGCGGAGCTGGGCATTGACCTTTTTGTTTTGGATGACGGCTGGGAGCAAACGCAAGGCGTGTGGCGCCCGCATAAAGAGCGACTGCCGAACGGCCTCAAGCCGATCAAGGACGAGCTTGACAAACACGGCATCAAAATGGGCATCTGGTTTTCACCGATGGGCATTGACTCGACGGCGCAGCGCTACAAGGCTCACCCGGATTGGATTATTCTGGATTCCGAAGGCCGGCCCATTCGCGCGCAATGGAACCACCCGGCGTTTGATTTTGTCAGCGATTTTTACGATCTCTTTATTCAAGACTGCAAGTGGCTAATTGACCAGGGCGCGCGATTTTTCAAGTGGGATGCGATCAATACGTTTTACAGCTCGCTGGCCAATTTGCAGCATGGGGATGCGAGTTATTCGCAAGAGGAGATTCGCGCGCGTTACGAATATTTGCTGCCGATTTATGTAACCCGGGCGATGCAGGAATTAACCGATTATGAGCCGGATCTCGTCATCGAGATCGACCTCACCGAAGCCCGCCGCGTTATGGTTGGCCTGGCTGTGCTGAGTCAGGGCAAATATTTTTGGATGAACAACGGCGCCAGCGGCTACAATGATTACAGTGTTTTTCGCGCCAAATCCATGCGCACCATTCCAAATCAGTTTGGCGAATGGATTCCGCTTGAACTTTTTACCTACGCTAACTATCCGCATAATGACAACAACGCGCAGCGCTATAATGTCAACACCTCGCTCATTTCGGGCCACGGTTTTTGGGGCGCGTTGCAGTTTATGAAAAGTCATGAGCGGCAGTGGGTCGGCGCGCATGTCGCCAAATCAAAACGGGTGCTGCCGTTGATCTCGGATGTCCGCTCCGACATTCTCGGCCGCGTTGGCGCCTCGCCGGAAATTTATACGCAAGTGAATGGCAAGCAGAGCGCCGGACAAATCATAGCCTTTAGCGGATCAGCGTTGAATTATCAACATAACGTGGCGATCAATCCGGATCGTTTTCTCGCTGTGCTCAATCATGCGTATGTGTTTTCGGACTCGACGTTGAGCTTGGACTTTGATTTTCCCATGCCGGATGCAACGCGCGAGGCGTTCATTCTGCCGAACGAGGGAACGGGAATTTCTATTCTCTCCTCCACATGCTGGCTGGATGACATCTCGCTCACGACAAACGAGTTGGCCTATAAAACCGGCGCGCCCGGCACACAGCTCATCCAATGGCCGATGGGACTCGGACAGCCAAAAATTCAAGCGCCCGCGCATGTCACGTTTAATGCAAATATCGTAGACGATTCTTTTTATCGCATTCAAATTACCGCCAAGTCCGGTGATTCAGTCATTTTAAAATTTTGAGTACCGGTAAGAACAGCTTTTGTGGTTTTACCACGACAAAACATTTTTTAGATCACAAAAACGCAAACACACGGAAAATCTTTCATATAAAATCATTAGGAGAAATCTGATGCGACGGTTAACAATCTCTTTAACAACCCGAACCATTGCACGACTTTTTGGAGATGACTATGAAAGAATTTCTCTATATCAACAACATGAGTTTTGCCTACCCGGATGCGATTGATCCGCTTTTTGAGGATGTGTCATTGCAATGCCAACCGGGCTGGTGCGGCATCGTCGGGCCGAATGGCGGCGGCAAAAGCACATTGCTCAAACTGATGTCCGGGGAGTTGAGACCGGATCGCGGAGCCATTGTCGCGCCGGGACGCGTTCTGTACGCGGAGCAGCGAATGGACGATCCGCCGGCACATTTTGACGATTTTCTTGATGCATTTGACAAGCACACCCTCCGTATTAAACATCAGCTAGACATTCAAGACGACTGGTTTGACCGCTGGGACTCGCTGAGTTTTGGCGAGCGCAAGCGGTGCCAGATCGGCGTGGCGCTCGCCGAGCAGCCGGATGTGCTGCTGCTGGATGAACCGTCCAATCATTTGGATCATTTTTCAAAAAATATACTGCTTGAGGTTTTGCAGCACTTCAAGGGGATTGGCCTGCTCGTGAGTCATGATCGAGAGCTTCTGAATGCCTTGTGTCGCCAGACAGTTTTTGTCGAGCCACCGCGCCTGAAAAGTTACGCGTGCGCCTTCAGCCTGGCGTTTGCAGAACAACAACGTGAACAGCAAACGCTGTCCCGCGACCGTGAAACCGTGCGGCGCGAGTTTAAAAAACTCAAACGCCGTACGCAGCAGCAACGACAACAGGCCGAAACCGCGGACAAACAGCGCTCCAAACGGACGATCGGACGTAAAGATCACGATGCCAAAGCCAAAATAGATGCGGCGAGGTTATCGGGCAAAGATGCCGTGCAGGGACGGTTGTACAAAAAGGCGCAGAACCGTTTGCAACGAGCCGAAGAGCAACTGCAGTCCATCAGAACAAAAAAGCAGTACACCCTGGGCATTCAGTACAGCGGCGATGGTTCGGCGCATCATTTTCCACTCACCATTGCGGCCGGCGATTTAAACATGGGAAACGCCGTGCTGCATATCCCGGAACTCTCCTTGAATGCCGGAGAAAAAATCGGTGTGGTTGGCGACAACGGCGCGGGCAAAAGTACGTTTATCACACAATTTGTACAGCGGCTGTCCCTCAAGCCGGACGAGGTGATTTATATCCCGCAGGAAATTTCCGGAGAATCAGTGGAACTCATCCTGCACAGAATCAGTTTCATGAACGATGCGGACAAAGGCGAGTTGATGAGCATCATTCGACGGCTTGGTTCGGAACCGGCGCGGCTTCTGGAAACAAAAACGCCGAGCCCCGGCGAGGTTCGCAAGCTGATGCTGGCCGAAGGTCTGCAAAAACAGCCGTCGCTCATCATCATGGACGAACCGACGAATCATATGGACCTGCCGTCCATCCAATGTGTGGAGCAGGCGCTTGTCGACTGCGGCTGCGCCACGCTGCTGGTGAGCCATGATTTTTCTTTTTTAAAAAACGTTGTATCCTATTTTTGGATTTTCAAGCGAGATGGAAAAAACAGCCGTATCGTGCCCGGGTTTGATCCGGATATTTAAACTATCGCCATTTCTATTTTTTTTCGTATATTTTTTTCTGTTGGGCACAACTTGTGCATGACTCGCAGTCACAACATAGCGGACACAACAATCCCTCGGCAACAGGGCCCCGTGACAGACGATGCCAATTTTTGTTTACAGGACTGTTTTCGTCAATCGATACACTTTTACCAAGGTAATGCAATGAAGGACTTTATTTCCCGAGTTTTGGTTTTATTTTTCGTCCTCCTGGTACTCGGTGGTGCCACCGGCCATGCCCAAATTTTGATTAATGAAATTCTGGCCGCAAGCCACGCCACATCGCCCGATCCGGATTATTCACAAATTTCCGACTGGATAGAGATATATAACGCCGGCAGTTCAGCCGTCGATCTTTCCGATTATTATCTGACCGATGATTTTAGCGAACCGCTTAAGTGGCGCTTTCCGGCCGAGGGACTCGACTCGGGTGATTATATCATCGTCTGGGCCGATGGACTCGACACCTACGAAAACGCCATGCACACCAATTTCAAACTGGATAACCAGGGCGAAATGCTGGCTCTTGTCAACAGCTCGGGGTCGGTCGTTGACAGCGTGACGTTTTCCAAACAACTCCGGGATATCTCGTTTGGCCGCTCTGCCGAAAACGTCAATCAATTTGTCTATTTTGCCGAGCCAACGCCCGGTCGTGCGAATACAGCGGGATTGCCGTCGCACGATCAAGCCGGCGCCGTCGATATTGATGTAGAATCCGGTTTCTACTCCGGCGCGCTGACCGTTACGTTGACCGCATCCGGAACGATTCACTACACCACGGACGGTTCAATCCCCACCCGTTTTTCGCGACGATACACCGCTCCGGTGGCCCTTTCACAAACAACGGTGTTGAGAGCGCGAGTTTTCGAAACGGATGTCCTTCCCGGTCCTGTGACCAGTCGCACGTTTTTTATCAATGAAAACCTCACGCTGCCCGTTTTTTCGCTCACCGCTGATCCGGACCATCTGTGGGATGACGAGATCGGTATTTACGTTGATGAAAACATTTCCAAGCGTAAGGATTGGGAGCGCCCGGCGCTCATCGAATTTTTCGAAACCACTGGCCGCCCGGCATTTTCCCGTGAGATCTCCATTCGGCTGTTCGGACGCACCGCCATCAATATCCCGCAAAAGTCTCTCAGCATTTTTCTAGAAGACAATTTGCATTATCCGCTGTTCGAAAACAGCGGCGTGGATAATTTTGACTCGTTCCTGCTGCGCAGCTCCAGCGATGATTGGCACCTCACTTTGTTTCGCGACGGATTCATTCAGGAAGTGGTGCAGGCCAACCTCAATGTGGATACGCAGGATTATCGGCCGGCGGTGCTTTTTATTAACGGCGAGTATTGGGGCATTCACAACATCCGCGAAAAGTATAATGAGAGTTACATCGCCACACACCATAACGTGGATCCGGACAATATCGATATGCTTTACATTGACGAACGTGAGGCCGAAATCACCGTGCTCGCCGGCGACCGCGCTCATTACGACGCCATGATTGAATTTGCGGAGAATAACGATCTGTCCGATCCGGCACATTATGCGATCATCTCCGATATGGTCGACATCAATAATCTGATCGATTACGCGATTTCCGAAATTTATATTGGCAATCGCAGTTGGGAGTGGAACATCAGAGCCTGGCGCCCAAAAACAACGGACGGCAAATGGCAATGGCTCATATTCGATCTCGACCGTGGATTTCGCTACCGTGATGAAAATATCATGCAGAATAGTGAAATGATGGGGC
>CAYSNA010000383.1:0-5601 GCA_964432185.1 uncultured Cytophagia bacterium | reverse complement strand
AGCGTATTTTAGCCGCAATTCAACATCACCATAACCATCACCTTCATGGTCAATGGACACATCCGGCGTAATACGGCCGACCAGGTTATCGCCAAGTTTTTTGTAAAAGTTGATATATCCGCGCTTAATAATAAATTCGTTCACATTGGACTCATTAAAAATCTCTCCGGTTTCATAAGACAGGAACCATTGTGCGCCTATTTTGAGATCCTTAACGCCTTCGTAGGCTGCCAAATTTTCGTCTGCCCTCGCAATCGAAAAACCGAAAAGCATGCACATTCCTAATGCAGCACTCAGCGCCGCCAATTTTGTCATGATGTCCTCATTGCTATTTTTACACGTCTGCCTGCTTAAAGGGGGCTAAAAATACAAAGAAATATCATCAAAATAAAGCATATGTTAATATCTTAACAAAAACTAAACAGCAGGATTGAACAGCGTGGATTAAGAATTAATTTTTGTATCCGAGCTGAGAGAAAAGCTAAAAACGAATAAAGTGAACATTTTCTTACAGGTTTTTTAACACGGTATTCATTTGTGTATTGTAATTTGGGAGATGAAAAAAAAATTGGCGTTATTCTGGATTAGATCCCAACGTGCTTAACAGAGAGTTAATATCTGACTAATAGTAGCATAACTTAAAATTTGTATTATTTGTCGATTTAGCAGAAACCAAGTGTTTACAAAAATGAGGTGGTAACAATGTTTTCTAAACAGACAAAGATACGTCCGCTTTTGTATCTGGCCGTAATTTTATTCCTTTTAAATAATTCTGTTTTCGCTCAAGGGAAAGGCACGTTAGCTGGTAAGGTTGTTGATGCCGATCTTGGCGATGGTATGCCCGGCGTGAACGTCGTCATTGATGGCACGATGATGGGCGCGGCGACAGACCTGGAAGGCGCTTATCGTCTGGATAATGTGCCGATTGGTTCTTATACTGTGGTCGCTACGTTCATTGGGTATTCCAAGGTCACGATCGAGGATGTCGAAATCAAGGATCGTCAGGTGACGACAGTGAGTTTTCCCATGGCCATGGAAGCCCTGGAAGGTGAAGAGGTTGTCGTGACCGCCAAGGCGATTAAAAATAACGAGACCATGTTGCTGAAGGATCGCCAAAAAGCGGCGTCCGTAAGCGATGCGGTGAGCGCCGAGGCCATGAGCCGCTCCGGCTCCAGCGATGCCGCCGATGCCATGAAGCAGGTGACGGGCGCGTCGGTGGTGAACGGCCGGGATATTTATATTCGCGGACTCGGCGACCGCTACACCAGCACGCAGCTCAACGGCGCGCAAATGCCGAGCACCGACCCCTATAAACGTTCCGGCTCTTTTGATATGATCCCGACCAATCTGGTCGATAATATTGTGACGGTCAAAAGTTTCACACCGGACAAACCGGGCGAGTTTTCCGGCGGCGCCGTGGATGTGAAAACCAAAGATTTTCCCGATTATTTGACAATGTCGTTCTCGGCGTCAACGTCGTACAATCCCCAGGTGCATTTGAACAGCGACGGTCCCATCGGCTACCAGGGCGGCAATACCGACTGGCTTGGTTATGATGACGGTTTTCGTTCCAATCCCTTGCCGGACGATGTCTATATCCCGGACGTTGGCGCGGCCGGTAAAAATTGGCAAACCGCGCAAGAGCTCGATGCGATGTCGCGATCCTATAACAGCGTCATGGCGCCCACGCCGATGACGCCGAATCTGGATCAAAAATATTCCTTTTCCGTCGGCAATCAACTCGATGTTCTAGGTCGTCCATTCGGCTTTCTTGCCAGTGTGTCCTATAGCAACGAATATGACTCTTATGATAACGGCATTTATCGGCGCTGGCGATTGTCCTCCGGCCAGGCGCAGGACTTGACCAATGATTTTGATGTGATCGATACGCAAACGTCGCATAACGTTTTGTGGGGTGTGCTCGCCAAAGCTTCTTATAAAATGCATGACAACCACAAAATCAGCTTGAACGCCATGCGCAACCAAAACGGCGAAAGTTCGGCCCGTTATCTTGAAGGATCCTATCCGTATGATTTGGCGCCGAATGATGTGTTCATCACCAGCGAGTTGGCGTACGAAGAACGCTTGATGCAAAACTATCAACTGGACGGCGAGCATATGTTTCCGGCGCTGTTTGGGTCGCGACTCAGTTGGCGCGCGACGGTCGGAACCTCGGATATGCAGGATCCGGATCGCCGCTTTTTCACCAGCTACCGCAACAGCCGCGGCTTGTACGGCGTCGCGACGAATACGCCGCCGTATCGTTTCTATCGCGATATGCATGAAGACCGCAACGAGTTTGCGGTTGATTACGATCTGCCTTTCACGCAGTGGAACGGCCGATTGTCGCATTTCAAAATCGGCGCTTTTGCTTCCAGCGCCACACGTGAGTTTACCGAACGCCAGATGGAATACAATCAGAACCCGGTTTTTAATTATGAAGGTGATCCGGAGTCGTTTTTTAGCGAGGAGAATACCGGATTGAGTGATTCGACGGTTCTTGTTTTAGGCGGCAACCGATACGTCCGTTATAACTTTGATCTGGTCATCCGCGAAAACTTTATCGACGGCAACTGGTATTTGGGCGATCAAAATATTCAGGCCTATTATGCCATGTTTGATCTGCCGTTGTCGCAAAAACTTCGTTTTATCGGCGGCGTTCGCTACGAGACCACGGATCTGCTTCTCGAACACAATGCCAAAAAACCGCAAGGTCAAATTGATACGCAGGACTGGCTGCCGTCCGCCAATGTTGTCTATCAACTTGGCGCCAATATGAATCTGCGCTTTGCCTACGGCCGCACCCTGGCGCGCCCGTCGTTCCGCGAAGTGGCGCCGTATGCCTCGTGGGATTTTGTTGGCGGCGATACCTATATCGGTAATCCGGAACTCAAACGAACCATGATCGATAATCTCGATGTGCGCTGGGAATGGTTCTCACGCCCCGGCGAAATTTATGCCGTCAGCACATTCTATAAAAATTTCCAGGATCCGATCGAAACGGTCATCCTCAACACCAACCGCGAAATTATGTGGAAGAATGTCGATCAGGCGATCGCCTACGGTGTGGAACTTGAGGCGCGTAAAAGTCTGGATGTGATCACCAGCTCGTTGCGCAATTTCCAGCTCGGCGGCAATCTGTCGCTGGTGCACTCGGAAGTGGATATCTCCGAAGAGCAATTGCGCCTCATTCGCGAGACGCGACCAGACGCGTCGAAAAAACGTCAGTTCCAGGGCCAGTCACCGTTTTTGCTCAACCTGACGCTGACCTACGACAATATGGACAAAGGATTTTCATCCAGTTTGTATTATAACGTTTTTGGCGAACGCCTGTCAGTCGTCAGCATTGGCGGCACCCCGGATGTATACGAGCAGCCGGCGCATCTGCTCAATTTTACCTCGTCCTACACATTTGCCAAGCACCTGCAGTTGTCCTTCAAGGTGAAGAATATCCTTGATTCCAGACTGGAAAAAACGCAGTTGTTTAATGGTCAGAATTATATCTACAGCGCTTATACCCGAGGCCGCGAGTTTTCCCTCGGTTTGAAATATGACTTGTAGACGACAAGTCATCGCGAGCAGGACAACGTTTTTTGTTGTCCTGCGTGGCGATCTCTATAAAAAGGAATTACCCTTTTTATGGAGATTGCCACAGTCTCCCGCCAACGGCGGGATTTTTCGCAATGACTTTTCATCTTTACACAAACTTTAAACTGGGTTCACAGCCCATTCAAACGAATTGACTAAAATGGCGCAGCCCTGCAGGCACGTGTCACGTTGCAAAATAATATGATTCACTAACCATGTAAATAAGAACAAAAAAGGAGAAAAAATGAAGACCTCTATACAGGTAATCATTTCCGCACTTTTACTTTTGACTACAGCGCTTTTTGCTGCCGATGTGCAGGTGACCGAGAGCGTCGCGTCCGGCAAACGGACAATCTGGACATCCGATAATACATATCATTTGAACGGCCGTATTTTTGTCGAAGACGGCGCCGAGCTGTTTATCGAAGCCGGCACGGTCATTAAAGGTATGCCCGGCGATTCGATCGATGCGTCTGTGTTGATCGTCGCTCGTGGCGGCAAAATTTTCGCCGAAGGTACGGCGGAGAAACCGATCATCTTTACGGCTGAATCCGACGATTTGAACGATCCGCTCAATCCGGCCTACGATACCAAAGGTCTCTGGGGCGGCATAATTCTTCTTGGCAAAGCTTCAATCAACGCCTCCGGCGGTGAAAATAATATTGAAGGTATTCCGACTTCTGATTCCCGCGGCTTGTACGGCGGCACGGATGATGATGACAACTCGGGTGTTCTGCGTTACGTCTCCATCCGTCACGGTGGTATCTCCATTGGTGAAGGTAACGAAATCAACGGTTTGACCATGGGCGGCGTTGGCCGTGGTACGACGATTGAATATGTTGAAGTGTTCGCCAACCTTGATGATGGTTTTGAGTGGTTCGGCGGCACGGTGAACGGCAAACACCTGATTGCCGCGTTCTGTGGTGATGATTCGTACGATATGGATGAAGGCTACCGCGGTAAATTGCAGTTTATTTTTGCCATTCAGCACCCGCAGTTCGGCAACATGTGCGCCGAGCACGATGGCGCGCCGGGCTCCAATACGGCGGCTCAACCGGAAACTTTTGTACAAGTCTATAACGCGACCTATCTTGGTTCCGGCAAAGATGCGACCAACTCGAAACAACAAAATATATTCCTGCTCCGCGAAGCGTGGGGTGGTGTTTACGCCAATTCTATTTTTGGCGACTATAACGGCTATGGCGTCTCCATTATGGATAAAACCGAACCGGACAGCAAAGATCGTCTCGATGCCGGTGAACTGGAACTGAAAAATAATATGTGGTTCAACCTTGGCAATGCCATTGGTGTTGAAGACTATACGACAGCGTATTTGAACAGCGCCGGCAATGGCAATACGGAAGTTGATCCGATGCTGATGGGCATCGATCGCGGCCAAAATCTTGCTCTCGATCCGCGTCCGGCGCACAACAGCCCGGCTTTTGGCGGCGAGATGACCCCTGCTCCGCAGGATGAATTTTTTGAACATGTCACTTACAAAGGCGCTTTTGGTGCCACCAACTGGGCAACGTCCTGGTCGGCTCTGGCGCAGTATGGCGTGATGGCCCCGCCGGTCGAGACGCCGACGGGTGACGTGCAAGTGACCGCCGGCCTCACCGCCGGTCGTACCTTCTGGACCTCCGACAATACGTACCATTTGAACGGCCGTATTTTTGTTGAAGACGGCGCCGAGCTGTTCATTGAAGCCGGCACGGTCATCAAAGGTTTGCCGGGTGACTCGATTGACGCGTCTGTTCTTATCGTCGCCCGCGGCGGCAAGTTGTTCGCCGAAGGTACGGGTGATCGTCCAATTATTTTTACTGCCGAATCCGATGATCTCGCTGATCCGCTGAATCCCGCGTTTGATACCAAAGGTCTGTGGGGCGGCTTGATTGTGCTTGGTGGCGCTCCAATCAACGCCTCCGGCGGCGAAAACAATATTGAAGGTATTCCCACAAGTGATTCCCGCGGCCTGTACGGCGGCAGCGATGTGTACGACGCCTCCGGTGTTTT
>CAYSNA010000382.1:2532-5613 GCA_964432185.1 uncultured Cytophagia bacterium | reverse complement strand
TCAAATTGCCCATTTTGGGTTTTAAGTCGTTTGCAATGGATTGATCCGGTTTGAGTTCAATCGTCAGGTAGGAAATACATCGTGTCGCATCAACAACACGTGGTTCAACGATGGCATCGGTCGGACAGGCTTCGATACATGTTGTGCAGGAGCCGCAGTGATCGGCTGGAAACGGCTGATCATAATCCAGTTCAATATCGACAATCACCTCGCCGAGAAAAAACCACGAGCCGTAATCGCGCGTGATGATATTGGAGTGTTTGCCCTGCCAGCCGAGTCCGGCGCGAACGGCCCACTCTTTCTCCATCACCGGCGCCGAATCGACAAAAACGCGGCCATTGGTTTCCGGCTTTTCCTTTTGGATGAAGGCCAGCACTTCTTTTAATCGCGCGCGAAAAACATCGTGATAATCATCGCCCCAGGCATAGCGTGAAATTCGACCTTCATCCGGATTGGTTGTCGTCTCAAACGGCGTATAATAATTCATCGCGCAGACAATGATGGATTTGGCGTTCGGCACCAGCGTTGCGGGATCGAGCCGCACATCACGCCGATCTTTCATATAGGCCATCTCGCCAAAATAGCCGCGCTGCAGCCAGTCGTCAAGATAAGTTGGATCAAGTTTTTCCGCTTTGGCCACACCGATTTTAAAAAAACCGAGCGCCTGCGCCCGCTGTTTTATTTTTGCGGTCAAATCGTTTTTGGACATGTTTGAATATAGGAGATGCGGGACAAGATGCAATAGAAAAGGATCACGTCAAAAGGTGAAAGCAAAAAGAACACAACACCAAACACACCGGCCTCACGTCTGATGAAAACGAGAATGGAAATTAATCTTCTGTGCTGAAAAATTCCCTTGCTTTTGCACATAAATTTGGCATCTTTGACACCGTACAGATTTTTGACAGAATTGTCAAAAAAGCGGACCGTACCGGGTAACTCATTCACAATTAAATTTTTTGATGGGAGGTGATAAACGGCTTGACACGTTTTGGTCATGTTATTACGCCTAATTATGCAGTAAAACATCAGATCAAAAGGAGGGCATCCATGCTCAAAGTAATCGTAGTACTTTTCTCAATTTTTATTTTGTCTTCATTCAGTCTGGCGCAGGTCGAGTTGGACAAAGGCCTTGTCGGCTGGTATTCATTCAATGAAATTACTGATGATTCAGTGGTCGTCAATTTAGCCACTGCCGACAACAAAGGACCGGACGGCATTATCAAGCCGGATCCAACAACGGAGGAAACGCCCGAGTTGGTTCAAGGCATTGCCGGTAATGCTTTCTGGTTTACGCCGACCAATTTTGCCCACGTTAATCTTGGCATCTATGATCCATCTGCAGATTCTGATGAACTGGCGATTTCATGCTGGATTTATTGGGAAGGGATCGAAGGCTCATGGCAGCCAATTTGCGGTTTACGAGACGGCTGGGATCCGCCCACAACCATCGGCTGGAGTATGGTTCTGGACCAAACGAGCGGCGGCCTGCAATTTGAAACGAACACGACAAACGGCAAAGTTTTTATTATAACGCCCAATCCCCCAACACTGGAAGACTGGACGCATGTGGTTCTCAATTTTGACGGCGCCTACGCCACGTTTTATTTTGACGGCGATTATGTTGTTGAAGGCGTGATGGAATTTGGCGAGGGTCGATCCACCTCGACTTTTCGTATTGGCGCCGCATGGGCCGACGGCAATTGCTTTAACGGCACCATTGATGAGTTCCGCATTTACAATCGACAGTTGACCGAAGCGGAAATTAAATTCCTCTATGAGAATCCCGGCGGCGTTGCTGATGCAGTATCGAGCGACGCACCCGTCCCGGCGACTTTTGCGCTGGAACAAAATTATCCCAATCCGTTCAATCCATCCACGACAATTTCTTTCGCTCTGGAACGAACAGAACAGGTCACGTTGACGGTTCACAATGCTCTCGGCGAACGGGTGACCACGCTGCTCAACGAGACGAGAAATGCCGGGCGTTATAACGTAGCATTTGATTCCGGCGAATTGCCGGGCGGCATTTATTTTTATACCTTAACGGCAGGATCAACATTTGAGCAGACGAAAAAAATGCTGCTCCTCAAATAATTAAAATGATCTGCTATCAAAGTTGAAACGGGAAGCCCTGCTCGATGCATTGACAGGGCTTTTTTATCGGTGTTTAATATGATTTTATCCTTTAGCAAGAAGTTTTTCAAAGTCACCAGAATATCTGCATCAGCAGCAGTTTTTCTGGCCTATTTTGTCGCAGTCCACGTCAGCGCTCACATACAATTGGAATCGTCCAATTTGCCGATCGTGATCATTACGACCGAAAACCATGCGCCCATCCCCAACGAACCCAAATTGGCGGCGCACATGGGCATCATTTACAATGGAGAACAGTCGCGAAATCGCCTAACCGATCCATTTAATCACTATGATGGACCAATTGGCATTGAACTTCGCGGCAATGCGTCCGCCGGATTTCCAAAACGGCCGTTTTTGCTGGAGACGCGCCACAATGACGGTTCGAATAACAATGTCTCGTTGCTCGGCATGCCGAAAGAAAACGACTGGATTCTTCGCTCCGCCTATATCGATAAAACATTGATGCGCGATGCCATCGGTATGCATCTGTCTCGGAGCATGGGGCATTGGGCGAGCCGAACGCGCCATTGCGAACTGATTTTGAACGGCGAGTATCTCGGTGTTTATCTACTCATGGAGAGCATCAAACCGGATAAAAACAGGCTTGATATTACCAAAATGACGGTCGATGATATTTCCGGCGACGCCGTGACCGGCGGTTATATTTGGGAAGTGGCGCACGAACGTCCCAACAGTTTTGGCGAACGACGGGAGCTCAAATATCCCAAACAGGATGACGTGCAGCCGGAACAGCTCGACTATATCCGCACCTATGATGATGATTTTCGATACGTCATGTCGCTGCCCACGTTTGCCGATTCTCTGACCGGCTATCAGACCTGGATCAATGGTGCATCGTTTATTGATGAGATCCTCATTCAGGAGGCAACCAAAAATTCCGATGCCTACGGTTGGAGCAGCTATTTTCATAAAGATCGTTTA
>CAYSNA010000382.1:0-2522 GCA_964432185.1 uncultured Cytophagia bacterium | reverse complement strand
CGTTTACAAAAAATGAACGCCGGGCCTGTCTGGGATTTTGACCAGGCCATGTCCAATTCAACCTGGGCGGAAGGTTACATTCACGATGAATTTGTCATCGAAAAAAGCATTGGCGCACATCCGCCGTTTTGGAAAAAATTGTTCAAGGACAGAGCCTTCAAAAAGCAACTTGTCGAACGATGGACCGATCTTCGGCAGGGTGCTTTTCAAACCGAATCCATTTTTGCTTACATTGACAGCACCGCCGCTTATCTGCATGAGGCGCAAGCGCGCAATTTTGAAAAATGGCCCATCCTCGGCGTCGAGATTTGGCGCAGTCCTCCGGGCGTGACGGAAAGGGACACCTATGAAAAAGAGGTCGACTATTTAAAAGATTTTATCGCACGGCATTTGCAGTGGATGGACGAGATGCTCGTTTATGTTGAACCGCCGCCACCGGGGCCGGTCGATCTTGAAAAAGGCCTGGTCGGTTTTTATAACTTTGACGGCACAAACGATCACATCGTGAGCAATCTCTCACCGGCCGAAAACAAAGGGCCAAACGGCATCATCGTGGCAGATCCGAACACCTCGGCAACGCCGCAAAAGGTGGGCGGTATCAGCGGCTCGGCATTGCAGTTCAGTTCGGCGAGTCTGGCGCACGTGGATTTGGGTCGATACGATCCCTCGGCCCAAACGGACCAACTGGCAATTTCCTGCTGGATCAACTGGAACGGTCTTGACGGCGCCTGGCACGGCATCGCCGGAGTGCGCGACGGCTGGGAGCCGAATACCATCGGCTGGAGTATGGTGATCGATGTGAGCAGCGGCGGCCTTCAATTTGAAACCAACACGCCGGCCGGAAAAGTGTTTATCATCACGCCGACTCCACCGGCGCAAAACGACTGGACGCACGTGGCGCTCAATTTTGACGGCAGCTATGCCTATTACTATTTTGATGCGCAGCTCATGGCGGAAGGTCCGATGCAATTTGGCGAGGGTCGTTCGAGTGCAAAATTTCGCATCGGCGCGGCCTGGGAAAACGGCAACGGCTTTAACGGCGCCATTGATGAATTCCGCATTTATGACCGGCTATTATCGACTGATGAAATTTCAGCACTCTACCATAATCCAAATGGACAAACCGATGTTGAGCAGAGAAATGAGGGGCCGACGGCTTCACATGTGCTGTTGAGCAATTATCCCAATCCGTTCAACCCGCGCACAACCATCACCTATTCTGTGCTACAGGATGGTTTTGTTAGATTGGCTGTTTACAATCTGCGGGGCGAGCTGATAAAAACTCTGGTGTCAGATGTTCAATCCGCCGGGTCACACAACGTGCTATTTGATGCATCGGATCGTCCGGCTGGCGTTTATCTTTACAAACTGCAAAATGAAACCGGCTTTTCGCAGATTAAAAAGATGGTACTCGTGAAATAAAGCGACAACCAAAAGAATTCATGGATAGACTGGATGCCCGTCAATAAAACGACAGCCGAATAAGGAACAGAATTCGGTTGTCGTCGAATAATTCAAGTCGCAGGGACACAGTCAATTGGTTTGTGTTAAATACCGACTGAAAATCCAAGCAAACCCAGCGTATCTTTATAGTCATAATAGGGATCGTTTGACGGATTTTGCCGGAGGATCACATTGAGGAACACATCAAACGTGGCAGGGAATGTGAGACCGGTTTGAAACTTTTTCGTCAGGTAGAAAAAAGTTTCCTGTCGTTTATCGAGGCGCGTTTCTCCGATGAGATCGCCGTTTTCATCCAGCGCAGGGATGCCCGCATAATCCTTGTTCTGAAATTTGACCCCCACCTTGGCTTGAAAACCGACGGCAAACTGTTTGGTCATTTGCAGGCTGATGTAGCTGCCCTGATACGACTGCGGATCGTCGTACAGATCATTTTCCGTATAATAATAAATGCCCTGCGGCGAATAGACTTCCACCGGCTCACCGACAAACCACTGCCCGCCCAGCAAAAGGCTCACGCCCAAACCGGGAAGCAGCGACTTGCCGACGTTCACATAGGCGGAAAAAAGCGACGCTTTGATCGGATCTTCGCTCAATCGAATGATTCGTTGTCGAACGCGGACATAACGTATTGTCGATTGATTGATATAATTTTTCATCGTATATCCGGCGTAGGCCGTCAGGCTCGTTTGATTTTGGAAAAAATGTTGATACTGGCCGTACCATCGATAAACGACATTATCCAGATCGCCAAATTCACCATAGTGATCCTTGCTCACCTGAAAGCCGCCTGTCGTCACGTGAAAGAGATCCGGCTCGTACTGTACGGTTGTATGCAGATCGTAGGAATCGACGTCGTAATAAAAATAATCCTCACTATAATTTTGCAGATGAGCATAGCCGGACAGATAAAAGGAAAAATCGCCGGCATAACGCGTGCCGGACAACCCCAACTTGTGCCCCAGACTGCTGAGGTTTGAGGTCGACGAATACGCGTAATAATCCGCGGCGTAAGACCCGGAGAGGCGATAATTTTCACCAGCCCATTGATAGCCGATCTG